>CAZUJI010000047.1:0-8892 GCA_964620235.1 uncultured Eubacteriales bacterium | reverse complement strand
ACACGGTAATACTCTCGCCGGTAAGGGGTACTGCGCCATCGTCTGCCAAGGCAATAGGGGAGGCTAATGATAGCATTAAAACGCAGGCAAGCAGCAAGCAAAGGTATTTTTTTATCATTTGTTACCCCTCCGTTGCAGCTTGGTGTCGTCCCGCATCTGCCGTAGGTTTACAACCACCAGCAGCGCCAGTACGGTTACAAACATAATGGCCGAAAGGGCGTTGATTTTGGGGCTGACAATGCGCCGAGTCATAGAGTAAATCAGCACTGAAAGGGTTTGGGCGTTGGGACCCGAGGTGCAGTAGCTGATTACAAAATCGTCAATCGACAGGGTGAACGCCATAATTAAGCCGGTGGTAATACCCGGCATAATTTGCGGAATAATAGCTTTACGCAAAGCAGCAAAGGGCTTGCAGCCTAAATCTAACGCCGCTTCGTAAATGTTTTTGTCCATTTGCCGCAGCTTTGGCATTACCGATAAAATCACGTAAGGGATATTAAAGGTAATGTGCGACAAAATCAGGGTGCCAAGACCCAGCTCTAACTCAACACCTACCTTGGTAAGCAGCCCAAAAACAAATACAAACAACAGCATTAACGAAACGCCGGTTACAATCTCTGGGTTTACCATAGGGATATTGGTTACCGTCATAATGGCGGTGCGGGCGCGCTTGCCCATCATATATATACCAATGGCGGCCAGGGTGCCGATAATGGTGGCAACCACTGCGGCAACCGATGCCACAATCAGCGTGTTTTTTAACGCGTTCAGAATGGCCTCGTCTTCAAACAACCTTGCATACCATTCTAACGAGAAGCCGCCCCAAACCGCGCGGCTTTTCGACGCGTTAAAAGAGAAGATGATCATAATTAAAATGGGCGCGTACAAAAAGATAAAAATAAGCGTGGTGTAAATTTTAGATACAGCCTTCACGGTAAGAGCACCTCGCTTTCGTCGGTGTCAAACTGGTTCATAATGGCCATACAAAGCAAAACCAACAGCATTAAAATCAGGGCCAAAGCGGCACCTAAATTGGGGTTGTAGGTGGCGCCAAAGAATTGGCTTTCAATTACGTCACCAATGAGCATATCGCCGCCGCCCAGCATTTTAGAAATAATAAAGGTGCTTACGGCAGGCACAAATACCATAGTAATACCCGAAATAATACCCGGTAGGCTTACGGGCAAAATTACCTTGCGAAATACCTGCATTTGGTTCGAGCCTAAATCCTCTGCCGCTTCAATAATGCGGGGGTCAATTTTGGCCAAAGCGGTATAAATAGGCATAACCATAAAGGGTAAAAAGTTATATACCATACCCAAAACTACGGCGCCGCGGTTGTTAATTAAATCCAACTGGGGCAGGCCGATAGAGGTAAGCAGGTTGTTAATAATACCGTTTTTCTCCAATAGAGTCATCCAAGCGTAGGTGCGCAGCAAAAAGTTGATCCACATTGGCAGCATAATCAGCAAAATGGTGGTGCGTTGCCGCGTGGGCGAGGCCTTTGAAATAATATAGCCTAAAGGGTACCCAAGAAGCAAGCAAATAAAGGTAGAAATCATCCCCAACCAAATCGACTCTAAAAAAGCAGGGAAGTAGGCCATTACATCCTCAAAATTCTGCAATGTAAATTGCCCGCTTGTGGTGGTAAAGGCAAAGTACAGCACAATAAATAAGGGGATGATAATAAAAATAGCCATCCAAATCAGGTAGGGGGCAGAAAGGGCTTTTTTATTCATCCTGCGCGCCCTCCATAGCGGCTTCCTCCAGCTCTAAGGCGGCAGAAAAAACCGGTACGTCAGACTTGTGCATAATATGAATGTCAAAGGGGTCAATATGCATACCAATGGTGCTGCCGGGCTCAGCCGATTTTGTGGAATGAATCAGCCAGTTGGCCTGCTCTTCGCCAACGTTTACCGACATTTCATAGTGCACACCCTTAAAGGTGGTGCTTTCTACCTGCCCAACAATCTGGCCGTCGGCAGGGGCGCACATAACCACGTCCTCGGGGCGAATTACAACGTCTACCGGCGTATTTTCGCCAAAGCCAACGTCTACACATTCTACCTCTTTGCCTAAAAAGCGTACCAAACGATCTTTAAGCATAACGCCGTCTACGATATTGGATTCGCCGATAAAATCAGCGACGAAGGCGTTTTTGGGCTCATTATAAATATCCTGCGGTGTGCCGATTTGCTGAATTTCACCCTTGTTCATAACCACAACCGTGTCCGACATCGTCAAGGCCTCTTCTTGGTCGTGGGTAACGTACACGAAGGTAATACCCAGGCGCTGTTGGATATTTTTTAACTCAATTTGCATCTCCTTGCGCAGCTTTAAATCCAAAGCGGCCAAGGGCTCGTCTAAAAGCAAAACCTTGGGGCGGTTGACCAAAGCGCGAGCAATGGCCACACGTTGTTGTTGACCACCCGAAAGGGTTTGGATATTTCGGTTTTCTAACCCTAAAAGGTTAACCAATTCCAGCATTTCTTTTACCTGAGCGCGAATTTGCTTTTCGGGCACCTTTTTCAACCGTAAACCAAAAGCAATATTTTCGTACACGCTCAAATGCGGAAAAAGGGCATAACGCTGAAAAACGGTGTTGACCTGCCGCTTGTATGCAGGAACACCATTTATGCGTTTGCCCTCAAAAAGAATATCCCCGTCATCCGGCTTTTGGAACCCGGCGATAATACGCAGGGTAGTGGTTTTACCACAACCGGAAGGCCCAAGCAGCGTAATGAATTCTTTGTCGCGAATAAACAGGTTTAAGTCTTTTAAAACCTGCTCGCCGCTTAAGGACACGGAGATATGTTTTAAATCAATTACAATATTGTCTGTCATTTAAGCATCCCCCTTTGCGGACACAAAGTGCCGCGAAAGCTAATAAAGCTCTGCGCGATACCCGCAGTATCTCTACCGAGCGACCTCGCAAAGGGGTTTTTCATAGCCCTCTTACCAAGGGTAGGGACTACGGCGCTTGGGTTTGATACCGCTTTTCAACACAGATGCAAAAACGTGTACTACAAATATAGTGTTTATTTCATCAAATGTCAAGATATTTTTGTATTTTTTTGAAAAAAATGCGGATTTTTATGCAAAAATTCGGGGTATTTTCGGGTTTGCTCAAAAATCCTCGGTTTTACTGCCTTTTTCGTTGATTTTCGTCAAAAAAACCGTTACAAAAAATTCATAACATTTTTGCCAATTTTTGCATTTTTTTATTGCCCATAAACCCTAAATGTGTTATAATATTATGAATTAAAATATCCAGAGGTAGTCGTTATGCGAATTTTAGGTATTGACCCGGGGTATGCCATTGTGGGCTACGGTGTGGTTTCTTATCAGGCCAACCGTTTTACACCGGTAGAATATGGTGCAGTTACCACCACGCCGGATTTATCTTTTCCTCAAAGGCTGCAAAAAATTTATGCCGGCGTAACCGAGATTATTGCCCGCACACAGCCCCAGGCAATGTCTATTGAAAAGTTATTTTTTAACACCAATACCACCACTGCAATCGACGTAGCGCAGGCCAGGGGTGCCATCCTTTTGGCGGCGCAAAATGCCGGGGTTCCCATTTATGAGTATACCCCTTTGCAGGTAAAGCAGGCGGTTACCGGCTACGGCCGAGCCGAAAAGCAGCAGATTATGGAAATGACGCGGATATTGCTTAAGTTAGAGAAGATTCCCAAACCCGATGACACCGCCGATGCCTTGGCCATTGCGGTGTGCCACGCCCACGCGGCAGGGTCGCAATTGGGCAGAATGATTCACGGAGGGCAAAACAGATGATTTTTTCGTTAAACGGCAAGCTGATTTATAAAGACGACGCATCCTTAGTGGTAGAGTGCGGCGGCGTTGGCTACAAGTGTGCCGCCAGCCTGCCCACATTGGCCGATATGCCCCGCCTAGGCGGCGACGTGTTTGTGTACACCCACATGGCCGTGCGCGAAGATGCGGTGGATTTATTTGCCTTCTCCACTACTGAGGAGTTAAACACCTTCCGGTTGCTTACCGGTGTAAACGGTGTAGGCCCCAAGGTGGGTATTGCCATTTTATCGGCCTTGCCGCCGGCCAAAATTGCCTTGGCCGTTGCGGGGGGCGATTCTAAAGCCCTTACCACCGCCCAGGGTGTGGGCCCTAAACTTGCGCAACGTATCGTGTTAGAGTTAAAAGACAAATTCAAAGGCGTAGCCGGCTCGGTAGATGAAATTACCGCCGCAGGCAACGCCACCGCCGGCACCAATACTGCTGAGGCAGTCAGCGCCTTAACCGCTTTAGGCTATTCGCAAAGCGAGGCGGCTTTGGCTGTGGGTAAGTTAGACCCGCAGCTGTCGGTAGAAGATTTGATTCGCGGTGCCTTAAAGCAAATGGCAAGGGGGTAATGCTGTATGAACGAAATGGATTTTGAAAACCGCATTGTTGCGCCGGAATTTACCGCCCACGATGAGGATATTGATTTTTCTTTGCGCCCCAAAACCTTGGCAGAGTACGTAGGGCAAGACAAGGCCAAAGAGAATTTAGAGATTTACATTAAAGCCGCCGCCCTGCGTAAAGAGGCGTTAGACCACGTTTTACTTTACGGCCCGCCCGGGTTGGGTAAAACCACCTTGGCCGGTATTATTGCCAACGAGATGGGGGTAAACCTGCGAGTAACCTCAGGCCCCGCCATTGAAAAGCAGGGTGACCTTGCCGCGTTGCTTACCAACCTGAACGAGGGTGACGTGCTGTTTATTGATGAGATTCATCGCCTTTCTCGCAGCGTCGAAGAGGTTTTATACCCCGCAATGGAGGATTTTGCCTTAGATATTATCATCGGCAAGGGCCCTTCGGCCCGCTCCATTCGTTTGGATTTGCCCCACTTTACCTTAGTTGGTGCCACCACCCGCTCTGGGCAGTTAACCGCCCCGCTGAGAGACCGTTTTGGCGTGCTTTTGCGGTTAGAACTGTACACCCCTGAGCAGCTGGCGGATATTATCGTACGCTCGGCCAATATTTTAAATATTGAGATTGAGCGCGACGGCGCGTTAGAGATTGCCTCTCGTTCTCGTGGCACCCCGCGTATTGCCAACCGCTTGCTTAAAAGAGTGCGGGATATTGCGCAGATTCAGCACGACGGTATTATTACCGAGGCGGTTGCCCGCGAGGCCTTAAAACGCTTTGAGATTGACGAGCTTGGCTTAGATGATTTTGACCGCCGTATGCTAAAAACCATTATTACCACCTATAACGGTGGCCCCGTTGGGTTAGAAACTTTAGCCGCCGCCGTAGGCGAAGAGAGCGTAACTATTGAGGACGTTTACGAGCCCTATTTAATGCAAATCGGCTTTTTGTCCCGCACCAGCAGGGGCAGATGCGTTACCGCCGCCGCTTACGAGCATTTAGGCTTGCAACCGGCTGCCGATATGCAGCAAAAATTGTTTGGCTGATTATTTTGAGGACAAGCTATGAGAACTGTACAAGGCTTTAACGATTACGAAATTTTAGACGCCGGCAACGGCGAAAAGTTAGAACGCTGGGGCGATATTTTGCTTATTCGCCCCGACCCGCAGGTGATTTGGAGCACCGACAAAACCAAGGGCCTTTGGCAACAAGCCCACGCCCGCTATCATCGCTCCTCCAGCGGTGGCGGATATTGGGAAACCTATAAAAAAGTGCCCGACGTTTGGTCTGTTAAATACAAAGACTTAACCTTTCGCTTAAAACCAATGGGATTTAAGCATACGGGGCTTTTCCCCGAGCAGTCGGTCAACTGGGACGCTATGTCTAACGCCATTAAAAATGCGGGTCGCCCGGTTTCGGTGCTGAATTTATTTGCTTATACCGGCGGTGCTACCGTGGCCTGCTTAAAGGCCGGCGCTTCGGTTACCCACGTTGACGCCTCTAAGGGTATGGTGGGTTGGGCTAAAGAAAATGCCGCCGCCTCCGGCGTGGCCGACCGCAGCGTGCGCTGGCTGGTAGACGACTGTATGAAGTTTGTTGCCCGCGAAATTCGCCGTGGCCGCAAGTATGACGGCATAGTAATGGACCCGCCCTCTTACGGCCGCGGCCCCGACGGCGAGGTTTGGAAATTAGAGCAGCAGTTAGAGTCACTTTTAGACTCGGTTGCCCAAATTTTAAGCGAAGATCCGGTGTTCTTTTTATTAAACAGTTACACTACGGGCGTTTCACCCTCTATTTTAAAATATATGGTGCAAAAGCAAATTGTGGCCGGTAAAAAAGGTACCTTCTCGGCCGATGAAATCGGTATACCCATTACGGGTCAGCAGGTATGTTTACCTTGCGGAAATACAACGATGTGGATAAGGGATACAGAATGCGGAAAATAATTTCAGTAGAAAACGCAACTTTTTCTTATAAAACCGAAGAAGATGCCGTAAACGTAATGGAAAATTTAAGCATTTCCTTTACGGCCGGCACCTTTAACGTTATCCTGGGTCGCAACGGCTCGGGTAAATCCACCTTGGCCAAAATGCTCAACGGCCTGCATAAACCCATTCGCGGCCGCGTGCTGGTTGACGGGTTAGACACCGCCAGCGAGGAGGATATTCTGGCCATTCGCAAAAAAGTGGGTATGGTCTTTCAAAACCCCGATAATCAGCTGGTGGCCTCGGTGGTAGAAGAAGACGTTGCCTTTGGCCCCGAGAATTTGGGCTTACCCTCCGACGAAATTCGCCAAAGAGTAGACGCAGCCCTGCAGGCGGTAGATATGTATGCCTACCGTAACGCGTCGCCCCATAACCTTTCGGGCGGGCAAAAGCAACGCATTGCCATTGCGGGCATTTTAGCTATGGAGCCGGAGTGCATCGTTTTAGACGAATCTACCGCCATGTTAGACCCTAAGGGTCGCGCCGAGGTGTTGGCCAGCGTAACCCGCTTATGCCGCGAAAAGGGCATTACGGTAATTTTAATTACCCATTTTATGGACGAAGCCGCCGACGCTGACCGTGTGGTGGTAATGGATACGGGTAAAATCATTTTAGATGGTGACCCCCACACGGTGTTTGCGCAGGTAGAGCTTTTAAAGCAGGCCGGGTTAGACGTACCCCAGCCTACAGAATTTGCTTACGAACTGAAAAAAGCCGGCATAGACCTGCCCACAGGAATTACCACCGTAGAGGCTTGTGTTCAGGCTTTGACCGCCGCTTTGCAGGAGGAAAAATAAATTGCCAGTCATTCGTGTTGAAAATTTATCCTATACCTATAGCCCGGGTACTCCCTTTGCGCACGATGCAATTCAAAACGTAAATTTTGAATTAAGCGCAGGGGAGATCACGGGTGTAATCGGGCATACCGGCTCGGGTAAATCCACCTTGGTGCAGCACCTAAACGGCTTGGTGCGGGCTACCGAGGGTACGGTACTGCTTGAGGGTAAAGATATTTGGGCCGAACCTAAAAAAATACGAGACGTTCGCTTTAAGGTGGGCATTGTTTTTCAGTACCCCGAATATCAATTGTTTGACGAAACGGTGTATAAAGACATTGCCTTTGGCCCCACCAATATGGGCCTGCCCCAGCAAGAAATTCAGCGCCGCGTAATCGAGGCCGCCGAGCTGGTTGGCCTGCAGCCGGCACTGCTGGAGAAATCTCCCTTTGATCTTTCGGGGGGCGAAAAGCGTCGCGCCGCCATTGCAGGCGTCATTGCTATGCAGCCCAACGTTTTGGTGTTAGACGAGCCCACCGCCGGCTTAGACCCTCAGGGCAGAGAACTGATTTTTTCTCTTATAAAAAAATACCGTGACAAAACCGGTGCCGCTGTGGTTATTATTTCTCACAGTATGGAGGATATTGCCAAAATTGCCGATAAAATCCTGGTTATGAATGCAGGCACCGTGTTTATGTTCGACACGGTAGAAAAGGTTTTTTCACAAGAAGAAAAGCTGCGCTCGGTGGGTTTAACCGTGCCTCGCGTAACCCAAATATTAAAACGCCTGCAAAATGCGGGCATACCTATTGATGCCAACGCCTTTACGGTGCAAGACGCCGTACAGCGTGTGGCCGATCTGCTGCAAAGGGGGTCGGAGCATGCTTAAGGATATTACCTTTGGCCAATACCTGCCCACCGGCTCTTATATCCACAAGGCCGACCCGAGAACCAAGCTGCTTTTGCTGCTGGCCTTAATTGTAATTGTGTTTATTGCAGGGGATATTTGGTCGATGCTGCTGCTTACGGTGGGTGTTTTGGGTATGTTGTTTGTGTCCAAAATCCCCGTAAAAATGTACCTTAAAAACTTAAAGAGCATTTTACCCATTATTTTGTTTACCTCTGTTTTAAACGCTCTGTACGTAAGCACGGGTAAGATATTGCTGGATTGGTGGGTCATTACCGTCACCACCGACGGCTTGTGGCGGGCGCTTTTAATGTCGCTGCGCATTTGCTTGCTGATTTTAATCAGCGCATTGTTTAGCTACTCTACCACGCCCACCTCTATTACCGCTGCGTTAGAGCAGCTGCTCAGCCCGTTAAAGTATATCGGCCTGCAGTCGGCGGTGCATACTCTGGCGATGACGATGACCATTGCTTTACGGTTTATTCCTACTTTAATTGAAGAAACCGGCATTATTACGAACGCTCAAAAGGCTCGCGGTGCCGATTTGGAAAGCGGTGGCTTAATAAAACGAATGAAGGCCTTGCTGCCCATTTTAATTCCGCTGTTAATATCGGCCATTCGTCGCGCTTACGATTTAGCCGAGGCGATGGAGAGTCGTTGCTATAACGGCGCCCAAGGCCGCGGGCGGATGAAAAAACTCTCTATGGGCGGGCGAGATGCGGTTTGTACCGCGGTCGTTTTGGCGTTGGCCGCCGGTGTGGTTGTTCTTAAAATTTTATTGTAAGTGGTGTGTATGAAACGCTTTTTATTAACCCTTCAATTTGATGGCACGGCCTAC
>CAZUJI010000046.1:0-8975 GCA_964620235.1 uncultured Eubacteriales bacterium | reverse complement strand
GGACCTCGTGATACAGGTTTAAACGGAACATCAAAGCCTCGTCCTCAGGGTTGGTGCAGCGCACGTAAGCCTCAGAAATTATGGCGCCCTTTAAAATGTTGGCAATGCCCATAAATTGGCAAAGCTTAGATTTTAAATTTAAACTGTCACCGTCGGCGGTCTCTAAAAATACGTCGCCCTTGCAGGCATCTAAGGTCTTCATAAAATCGGCGATATCTACGTCGTGTACTAAATCAAAACGATTCATAGTCGTTCTCCTTTTGCATTAGATAGAAATTTTATTGGCAATGTCGTACATTTTGTACTTAAATTCCTTATCCATTGCCAGGGCCTCTTTGATGGGGTCGTCTACAATAACACCGCCACGCAGTGCTACCACACGGTCGCCCTTCCCTTGGAACAGCAGCTCTGCAGCGCGGTAACCCATACGGCTGGCAACCTCACGGTCGCGGGCGGTGGGACGGCCGCCACGCTGCACGTGGCCCAAAACGGTGGCCCGGGACTCAATACCGGTGGCTTCTTGAATTTGTTTGGCCAGGTTGACCACGTCAACGGCACCCTCGGCCACAATGATAACGAAGTGTTTTTTGCCCAGCAATTGAGAAGCGTTCATTTTCTCTATAATATCCTTTTGCAGATCAAAGGGGCGCTCCCGCACGATAGTGTATGCTGCGCCAACGGCAATACCCGTCTCTAACGCCAAGTAGCCGGCGCCGCGGCCCATAACCTCTACCACAAAGCAACGATCATGAGACTGAGAAGTATCCCGCAGACGGTCCACCATTTCCATAGCGGTATTCATTGCGGTGTCAAAACCGATGGCATAATCGGTGCAGGAAATATCGTTATCAATGGTGCCGGGAATACCCACGCAAGGAATCCCGTGCTGGGATAAGGCCGAGGCACCGCGGAAGGAACCATCGCCACCGATAACTACAATACCCTCAATGCCAAATTTGCGACAATTTTCTACCGCCTTTTGTACGCCCTCTTCGGTTTTGAATAAGGGGCTTCTTGCGGTATACAGCACCGTACCGCCACGGTGGATAATATCGGACACCGAGCGCAGATTCATTTCTACAATGTCGCCCTCGATTAAGCCATTGTAGCCGCGCATAATGCCGTAGACCTTCATACCCATAGCGATACCGCCGCGAACGACTGCGCGAACAGCCGCGTTCATACCCGGGGCGTCACCGCCACTTGTTAATACACCAATCGTTTTCATTATATTAAACACTCCCTTTTGCTAAACAAAAAAACTATCATTACTAATGATACCCGATTTTTCATTTATGTCAAGAAAATTTGGGTATTTTTTTGAATTTTTTGCCTTTATTCTACCCATTTGACATTTTCTGTACCCAAATGTTTTTGTAATTGGGTAAATAATACCTTATTCATATCCACCCATTGGGCTTGGGGCGCCAGCAAACGCTTGCCTGTATCCTCACACACCAAATACACCGGAACGTTGCCCTCAAACACGTCCATTACCTTACGGGCTTTTTCATATTCGGGTGAGGTAAGGCCGGCAATGCGCAGGTACAAGCCTTTTTTTACGTTCTTTTTGGGGGCAGGCTCGGCCGACGCTGTAGGATTCGACGGGGCATCGGCCGCCACAATGCTCTCGCACAGCAGCTCGGCGGGGTTGCCCTCGCGAATGCTGACCTTGCCTGACACACGGTATACACCGTTTTCATGCAGCAGCGGCGCTACTCTGGCATAGGTTTTGGGGAATACCAACACCGTAATGCTGCCAAACAGATCCTCCATGGTTAAAAAGGCCATGGTTTCGTCGTTGCGGGTGTTTTTTTTGCGTACCCCTGCCAGCATAAGCAGCATTTGCACCGAGCGGTCGTCGTACTGCTCGGCCCGCTCCGGATCTTGCAGCTCTATGGTGCGCACACAGCCGCTTTTTTCGGCCGCCTGCACGTAGGCCTGCATGGGGTGCCCCGACAAATAAAGCCCCGTAGTCTCTTTTTCGTAGGCCAGCATTTGGTGGCGGGGCATTTCGGGCACGCGAGGGATTTGGAATTGCAAATCGCTCTCGTCGGGGCCGTTGTCAAACAGGCCCATTTGCCCGTGCATAGAATATTTTTTGGTATTTTCAATATCTTTGAGCATTGGGTCCATAATCTGCAGCATTTCCTGCCGATTATAACCCAAATCGTCCAACGCGCCCGCCTTTACCAGACTCTCCGCCGCGCGGCGGTTAAACTCGCGGGAAAACAACCGCTCACAAAAATCATAGGGCGAGGTATAGGGCCCCTTTTGACGCTCAGCCTGCAGCTGCCGAATAACCCCCTGCCCTAAGTTTTTAATGGCCAGCAGGCCAAAGCGAATCCCCCCGGGGGTAACGGTAAAGCCCTCGCCACTGCTGTTGACGTGGGGCGGCAAAACGGGGATTTGCAGCTTATTGCACTCGGCAATATACTCGGCTACCTTGCCCGAATTGTCCAGCACGCTGGTAAGCAGCGCCGCCATATACTCTTTGGGGTAATGGCATTTTAAATAGGCGGTTTGGTACGACAAAAAGGCGTAGGCCGCCGCGTGGGATTTATTAAAGGCGTAGGAGCTGAAGGTGGACATATCCTCAAAGATTTTGTCGGCCACCTCAGCGGGTATGCCGTTGGCCACCGCACCAACACAGCTTACGCTGCCGTCGGGGTTGGTGTCGCCATACAAAAAGGCGGTGCGCTCCCGCTTCATTACGTCGTGCTTCTTTTTACTCATAGCGCGGCGCACAATATCGGCCCGCCCCAGCGAGTACCCCGCCAAGCTGCGGAAGATTTGCATAACCTGCTCTTGGTAGACGATGCAGCCGTAGGTTTCTTCTAATATCGGCTGCAGCAGCGGTGTGGCGTAACGAATCCTCTCGGGGTGGTGGCGGTTAAAGATATATTTGGGAATAGAATCCATCGGCCCCGGCCGATACAGCGAAATTACCGCAATTAAATCCTCAATTTTTTGGGGGCCTAACTGCTTAAGCACGTTTTTCATACCCGCCGATTCGAACTGGAACACGCCCACGGTCTTGCCCTCGGTCATCATTTGCATGGTGGCGGCATCGTCGGTGGGGATATTGCTCATATCCAGCTCTACCCCCCGTTGGCGCAGGGCGGCTAAGGTATTTTCAATAATGGTCAGGTTCCTCAGACCCAAAAAGTCCATTTTTAAAAGGCCCAACTCTTCCAAGGTGGTCATAGGGAACTGGGTAACCACCGCATCGTCGTTTAAGGCCAGAGGCACGTAGTTGGCCACCGGTTGGTCAGAAATCACCACACCTGCAGCGTGGCGGCTGGCGTGGCGGGGCATACCCTCTACCTTGCGCGCCATATCCAAAAGCTCTTTTACCTGAGGGTCAAGCTCGTATGTTTCCCGCAGGTCAGCCGATTCCTCTAAGGCCTTGTCAATGGTAATGCCCAGGGCGTTGGGAATCTGCTTTGCGACCTTATCTACCGCGGCGTAGGGCATACCCATTACGCGGCCCACGTCCCGCACGGCGGCGCGGGCAGCCATAGTACCAAAGGTAACGATTTGCGCCACGTGGTCGGCCCCGTATTTTTGCACCACGTAATCTATAACCTCTTGGCGGCGCTCGTAACAAAAATCAATATCAAAATCGGGCATACTTACCCGCTCGGGGTTTAAAAACCGCTCAAACAGCAGGTTGTATTTTAGCGGGTCGATATCGGTAATGCCTATACAATAGGCGGCCAGGCTACCCGCGCCCGAGCCACGCCCCGGCCCCACGGGAATGCCCAGGGACTTGGCGTAGTTGACAAAATCCTGCACAATCAGGTAGTAGTCTACGTACCCCATTTTATTTATGGTTTCCAGCTCGTAGCGTAGGCGGTCAATAACCTCGGCAGGGGGTTGCTTGCCGTAATGGCGGTACATCCCCGCGGCGCAACGCTCTTTAAAATAGGTGTAGTGGTCTTTTTCGCCAATATCAAAGCGAGGGAGCTTGATCTTGCCAAATTCAAACTCCACGTTGCATTGGTCTGCGATTTTCACGGTATTTTCAATGGCTTCGCTGTCAAACAACTGTGCCATTTCGTCGGCGGATTTTAAATAAAACTCCTCGGTTTCAAAGGCTAAGGGGTTGCCCTCCTCCAAGGTGCGACCGGTTTGAATACAAACCAGCACGTTTTGCATTTTACTGTCTTCTTTTTGGATATAGTGGGCGTCGTTGGTGGCCACGGTGGGTATGCCCGTCTCTTGCGAGAGGCGACGAATCCCCGCCACCACCCGCAGCTCTTCTTGCATACCGTGGTTTTGCAGCTCTAAATAATAATTGCCCTCGCCAAATAGGTTTTGCATATACAGCGCGTGGGCCTTGGCCTGCTCGTATTGGCCGTTTAAAATGCACTGGGGAATCTCGCCCGCCAGGCAGGCCGAAAGGGCAATCAGCCCCTCGTGGTATTGCTCTAAAAGCTCTAAGTCTACACGGGGCTTTACGTAAAAGCCCTCAGTAAAGCTTTTAGACACCATTTGCACTAAGTTTTTGTAGCCCGTTTGGTTTTTGCACAGCAAAATCAGGTGACGGTAGCCGCCGTCCAGCTCCCGCACCTTATCAAAACGGGTGCGGGGCGCCACATACACCTCGCACCCGATGATGGGCTTTATGCCTCGTTTTTTGGCTTCTTTATAAAAATCAATAACGCCGTACATTACGCCGTGGTCAGTAATGGCAACAGCCGACTGCCCTTGGGCTTTTACGGCATCTAAAAGCGAGCCGATACGGCAGGCGCCGTCCAGCAGGCTATACTCGGTATGGGTATGCAGGTGCACAAAATTCATCGGCTCACCCCTTTTTTTGCGCATCGGCGGCCGCAATCAGCTTTTCAAACCGACGGTTTAAGGCCGAACGGGTCAGCGGCTCGTGGCTCAACCGGCAAAGCTCACTGAGCGAGGCCTCGGGGTTGGCTTTGCGTAGCGCCGCCGCCTGCTGCACCGGCTCGGGCAGGGCGCCCAACTCGCCGGTGGCCTCTAAGGCCGCAATGGCGTTGAGCTGCGCCACCGCCGCGTGCACCGTTTTGGTGATATTGGCCGTTTCGCAGTTGTTGATGCGGTTCATTTTATTGCGCATATCCTTGTAAATTTTAATATCCATAAGTTGAAGGGTGTACTGCGCCGCGCCGATGCGGGTCAGTAGGTCTTCAATTTGGTCGCTCTCTTTAAAGCAGAGCACGGTTTTGCCGCCCCGACGAGATACCTTGGGGAACAAATCGTGCTCGGCCAGCAGCTGGGTTAAATCGGCCGCCATTTGGGCATCGGCCACAATAAACTCCAAGCGGTACTCTTTTTGCGGGTCGCTGATTTGGCCGCAGGACAAAAACGCCCCCCGCAGAAAAGCGTTTACACAACACTCCCGCAGCAGCAAGGAGCGGTTTAAGCCCCCTACCCCTAAGGCGTTGATTATTTTTTTACGCCCCACTGCAGTGGATACGCTAACGGTGAACATCCCCCGCTTTTCGCCCTGGGCGCGCATTAGGGTGGGCATTTCGAAGCACCCCCGCACGCAAGAGGCGTACTTTTGGGCTACGTCCTCATTTTCGGTAAGAATGGCCATTGCCCCCTGGGAAAAAGAGCGGTTAATGCAAAGCATACCGTAGCACTCGGCCATACGGCAACAGCCTATGGCGTGCAGCCTGCACAATTCACTTTTTAAGCCGGAGGAAAAGGACATAAGGCTCACCTATACTTTATTGATATCTCTGTGATTTACGCTGGCCGAGTACCCCAGCCCGTTTAAGTGGGCGCAAACCTGCTCGGTTAAGGTTACCGACCGATGCTTGCCGCCGGTGCAGCCAATGGCAATCACCAGCTGGCTCTTGCCCTCCTCACGGTAGAGGGGGACGCAATAATCTAAAAGGCCGTACAGCCGCTCTAAAAAGCCCTGACTTTGGGGCTTAGACAGTACAAAATCCTGAATGGGCTTGTCCAACCCGGTTAAGGGGCGCAGCTGCAAATCGTAATAGGGATTGGGCAAAAAGCGCACGTCCAACACCAAATCGGCCTCCTCCACGTTGCCGTATTTAAAGCCAAAGGACAGGCATTGGATATGCATCGTGTCGTTAGGGTTGCCCATAAAAAGGCTGGCCAGCCGCTGTTTTAAGGCGCTGGTGGAGTAAAAGGACGTGTCTACAATATAATCGGCCCGCGCGCGAATGGGCTCTAAAATTTTGCGCTCTTTTTGCAAGGCCGCCACGTTAGAGTTGCCCGACCCGGCTAAGGGGTGCATACGCCGCGTTTCTTTATAGCGGCGAGCCAAGCACTCGTCCGAAGAGTCTAAAAACAAAATTTTATACCCTTGGCCGGCCTTGTTCAGCTCGTCCAGCTCCTCGGTAATTTGCGAGAACATTTCTTTACTGCGAATATCGGTAACCACGGCAATTTTGCTCAAGCCGGCACGCCCGCGCAAAGAAAGGTCTACAAAGGGGCGCAACAAGGATGGGGGTAAATTATCAATGCAATAATACCCAATATCCTCCAGCACGTTGGCGGCCAAAGATTTACCTGCCCCCGACATACCGGTGATAATTACCAATTCCATACCCTTGCCCCCTGTTTATTTAACCCAAAGAAATAATCTCGGTTTCTAACTTAACGCTGGTGTGCAAAAACACCTGCTGCTGAATATGCTCTATAACCTGCTTAACGTCAGAGCAGGTGGCGCCGCCCACGTTTACAATAAAACCGGCGTGCTTTTCGCTTACCATTGCACCGCCCACGGTGTAACCCTTAAGGCCGCACTGTTGAATCAGCGCGCCGGCAAACTGCCCCGGCGGGCGCTTAAACACGCTGCCCGCGCTGGGGTATTCCAGCGGCTGCTTTTCTTTTCGGCGGGCAAAAATATCGTCCATACGGGCGCGGATTTCGGCCTTGTCGCCGGGGTTGAGGCGCAGTTTCATAGAGGTAATGACCAAATCGGAGCCGGTGTACACGCTTTTGCGGTAGCCCAGCTTTAATTCATCACCCTCAAACGTACCCTCGTTGCCCTGCCGATCTATATGGCAGCAGCTGTGTAAAATATTCTTCATTTCCGAATCGTAGGCGCCGGCATTCATATAGGCCGCGCCGCCCACGCTGCCCGGGATCCCCCAGGCAAACTCTAACCCCGAAAGGCTATGCTCTAACGCAAAATTGCAAACCTTAGACAATTTTACGCCGGCGTCACATTCAATTTCGCAAGCCCCGTTCAGGGTGATTTTGTCAAACCCGCCGCCAATGTGCAGCACCGCGCCGTCAAAGCCGGTGTCGGCCACCAAAAGGTTGGTGCCGTTGCCCAAAATAAAGGTGGGGATATTCTCTTGCTGCGCCACCTGCAGCAGCTGCGCCAAGGCCGCTTTAGAGGCAACCTCTATAAACAGCTTGGCCGGGCCACCCACCTGAAAAGAGGTATGGGAAGCCATAGGCTCATCTTGCAGACAAACACAACCCGCCTGCACGGCGGCCTGCATTAAAACAGAATACTCTGCCATAAATCGCACTCCATTGGTCGGCGCTGCGCCGACCGTGTATTTTTATTTGCTGTACAGCTGCCACAGGAAGGCGGCGCCGATGATACCGGCGTCATTGGCCAGCTTTGCAGCCTTAATTTCGGGCTGTTGGGGGTTGTCGCGGCCGTAGGTCTCTTTCGATACGTACTCGCGGATCGGGGCCAGCAGGGTCTCGCCCTCGTTAGAAATACCGCCACCGATGCAAAACACCTCGGGACGAAATACATTAATAATATTGGTGGCGCCGCAGGCCACGTACTTGCAGTAGGTGTCTACCACCTGCTTGGCAGCCTCGTCGCCGGCACGCATAGCGTCAAAAGCGGTGCGACCGCTTACGTTGTCAATATTCCCCTCTACCAATTCCCACATTTTGCTGTCTTTGCGCTCTTGCATTTTGGCCTTGGTTTGGCGAATTAAAGCGGTGGCCGAGGCGTAGGCCTCAAAGCAGCCCTTGCGACCGCAGGTGCAATCCTCGCCGTCCATAATCATAACCGTATGGCCCAGCTCTCCGCCGGCATAGTCAAAGCCGGTGAGCATATTACCGTCAGTAATCACACCGCCGCCAACACCGGTGCCTAAGGTAATAGCCGCAAAGCTTTTGCTACCCTTGCCTGCGCCGGCAATCATCTCGCCGTAGGCGGCTGCGTTGGCATCGTTATCAATATAAAAATGCACGCCGGTCAATTCTTTAAGCATTTGGGTCATAGGTAAATTTTTAAATCTTAAATTGTTAGAGGTGGCAACCATACCGGTGTGGGGGTTAATGCTGCCCGGCGAGCCTGCACCAAAGTAAGAGATATCTTCCATTTTTAAGCCGGCATTTTTTACCGCCTGCAGGGTAACGTCTGCCATATCCTTTACAATCTCCTCTGCGGGGCGGGGCAGATTGGTTTTTACCTTGGCTTTGGCAACGATATTAAAATTCTCGTCTACCACGCCTGCTACAATATTTGTGCCGCCTAAATCTACACCTAAACAATACATTTTTCATTTCTCCTTTTTTATTTATAAATGTCAAAATCCGATTCGTCTTTGTCCTCGGTTATAACTTCGCTTTCCATACCCAACTTTTGCAAAAGTTCCTCGGCTGCGTTGTAGCCAATCTTCTTTTGGCGGTTGTTCATAGCCGCAACCTCAATAACCACGGCCAGGTTACGCCCCGGCTGCACCGGAATGGTAACCGAGGTAATGTCTAACCCTAAAAGGTTGGTGGTTTGCCGTTCTAAGCCCATACGGTCGTACATCTTGTTGGCATCCCAGGGCTCTAATTGCACAATCAGGTCGATTTTACTGGTCATTTTAATGGCACCCATACCAAAAATGCGGGCCACGTTTACAATGCCGATACCCCGTAACTCAATAAAATGGCGAATATTCTCCGGCGCGGAGCCTACGATGGATTTGGAGGATACCTTGCGCAGCTCTACCGCGTCGTCGGCGATCAGACGGTGACCGCGTTTAACCAGC
>CAZUJI010000045.1:0-8982 GCA_964620235.1 uncultured Eubacteriales bacterium | reverse complement strand
TATACTGGCAACCAGAAGGTAAGTCAAGAGCCAAAGGAGCGTTTTTTATGCTGTATGATTGCCATTGCCACACCCATCATTCCCACGATTCGCAGGCCAACCCGCGGGAGATTTGTCTGCAGGCATTGCAGGCGGGGCTGCAAGGGGTGGCTTTTACCGACCATTGCGACTTGGAATACGTTCGCGATACGGATATCTTTACACCTATACTTCACTCGGTGGCCGACGCTACGGCCTTGGCCGCAGAATTTGCCAACCGATTGCTGGTTATGCGGGGTGTTGAGGTATGCGAGCTGCTTTATGAGCCCCAAGCGGCGCAAAAGGCAATGGATTTGGCTGAGTACGACGTGTTTTTAGGCTCGCTGCACGCGGTGCGCTACAAGGGGTTCACCCAGCCCTTTTCAAAAATTGATTTTACCGATTTTAAAAGCGATTTGATTTACGATTATTGGGCCGCCTACTTTGACGATGCCTTAGAAATGGCGCAGACCTTTGATTTTGATGTGCTTTGCCACATTACCGTGCCCCTGCGGTATATTGTGGGCAAATACGGTCACGCCGTAGATATGCAGACCTTTGCCCCTAAAATTGACGAAATTTTACGCGCTTTAATTGAGCGAGGCATTGCCTTAGAGTGCAACACTGCCAGCCTTGCGCCCAACACGCTGCACTACTGCCCCGATTTAGATATTTTTGCCCGCTACTACGCTTTGGGCGGCCGCAAAATCACCTTGGGCTCAGACGCCCACACCCCGAAACGGGTAGGCGAGCATTTTGCCTGGGCGGCAGAAAAACTGCAAAAAATCGGGTTTAAGCAGGCGGTATATTTTAAAAACCGAGAGGCGATATATTACGATTTGTAAAAAGCAGGCTAAGGGATACCCTCCATAGGGCAGTATCCCAAGGCCTGCTTTTTTCTCGTCTTAAATAGGAAATCACGCCATAAAATAGTATAAAACGGCCTTGCGGTTTTGCAGGGGGCAAGGGGTGGCATATGGATTTTGGTTTACCTTTTTGGCGGCAGACGATAGCCGACCCGCTATTGCTTTTGGCGGTGGCGCTGACCCTGGGGGTCATTTTGGTCAACGGCTGGACCGACGCCCCCAACGCCATTGCCACCTGCGTGGCCACCCGATGTATGTCGGCCAAGGCGGCGGTGGGTATGGCTGCGGTTTGCAATTTTTTGGGTGTGCTGGTTATGTCATTAACCAACGCCACCGTTGCCCAAACCGTTACCCAAATGGTGGATTTTGGCGCCGACCCAAAAAGGGCTATCCTTGCTCTGAGCGCGGCCCTTTTTGCCATTGTGCTTTGGGCCACCCTGTGCTGGGCAATGGGTATTCCCACCAGCGAGAGCCACGCGCTGCTTGCGGGGCTTAGCGGCGGCGCCGTGGCTCTGCAGGGCAGCTTTAAGGGGCTAAACGGCAAGGCGTGGGCCAAGGTTTTATACGGCATTGGTAGTTCGGTGCTTTTGGGCTTTGCTTTGGGGTGGTTGGTATGCAAGCTGGTCACCCAGCTGTTTTATAAGGCAAACCGACCCAAAACAGCGCCTTTTTTTGGTGGGGCGCAGATTTTCGGCGCTGCGGCTATGGCCTTTATGCACGGCGCCCAAGACGGGCAAAAGTTTATGGCGGTAATGCTGCTTTGCACCTATATGGCCAAGGGGCTCTCGCCGCCAAGGGCTATACGTATCCCCTTTTGGCTGATGCTTGTATGCTCGGCGGTCATGGCGGCGGGCACGGCTATGGGGGGCAAAAAAATAATCAAATCGGTGGGTATGGATATGGTACGGTTAGAAAAATACCAAGGCTGCTCGGCCGATATTGCAGGTGCGGCGGCGCTGCTGTTTTGCTCGGTGTGCAGTCTGCCGGTATCCACCACCCACGCCAAAACCGCCGCCATATTGGGGGTGGGTGCGGTAAAGCGGTTGTCGGCCATTAACTACTCTGTTGTAAAAGAAATGGCGCTGACCTGGGCGCTTACCTTCCCCGGCTGCGGTGCGGTGGGATATTTGGTAACCAAATTGTTTATGTATTTTTTTGCATAATAAATATCCACCCGCATACCAACAGCCGATTTTCCTTTTCGCACGCTCCCCCACCCGACGCCGTCGGGAGCCTTTGACGCGACACATTTTGTGCATTGACATAGTCTATACAAAAAAACAAGAAGCTTATGAGGCGTACTCTAAAGGACAGTAAAACGGTGTGCGGAAAAATCCGCACACCGTTTCGTTTTAAATTTTAATTTCTTCTGGTTCGATACCAATCATTACAATCGGAACCGTTGGATTCGATCGACCTTCTCTAATTACATTCGCAAGTTCATTTTCGTACCAAGCAACACCTGCATCCATTTTCAAACACATTGCCCTGGTGGGAACAATCTCAATACCAACATCAATATCGTTCCTTAAAAAGAAGAAGGTATGTTTTACGTGCAAATCATAAGCGACACTAAAATACTTACCAAATTGAACCTCAACAGCAACACGGTCTTTTACAAAATCCACTTGGTTGTTCGTGCTATACGCTTCAAATCCTTTGCTTTCGATGATTCGTTTCTGTTCTTCCTTTTCACGTATACCGGCAATCTCTCTGGCAGTAGGAATATCACCCGTAACATAGTAAGGTGTTCTAACAGATTTCCACTTCAAAGGGAAAAGGATTTCTTCAAATTTTTTGTTTATTGCTTTCTGGTCATATAAGGTTCGACCCCATGATGGTTTTGCTTTGCTGATTTTTGTATAACTGTTCGCATCAATGCTCAAAATTGCGGAGGCAATTTCATCCCACAAATCTTTATGGTGAACCATCATATGCTCATAACCATTCAAATGACTGTACACATTTGCTATTTTCATTCTGCTTCACCCCATTCAACCGGCCTTTGTGCTATCTTATCGGTTGCACTCGGTTTCCAGATTTTTTGATAAATCGGTCTAGTAACAAGAGTATCGTTTTTCAAACGTTCAATTCGCTCCATACCAATATCAATATATTTCTGCTCCCACTCTGTACCAAAGGCACGGCGATTGTTCTTCAATGCAGCAAGGAGCGAAGAACCAACACCTGCAAATGGGTCATACACAATATCGTTTTCGTTAGTCAAAGCAAGAACACATCGCTCTACCAATTCAATCGGGAACTGGCAAGGATGCTCAACCTTTTCCGGGTGATTATTTTTTACATTCGGGATTTCCCAAACAAGAGCATCCCAATCATCAACCAATCGCTCAAGAGTCATTTCCCATACATCCTCTGGGTTTTTACCTTTCGGGTTTCCGCTGATTTGACCTTTTTTCGCACCCTTGAAATATCGCTTTCCAGGATATTTTGATGGGATTCTCACATCATCAAGATTAAAGGTATAGTTATCACTTTTGGTAAACCAAAGGATTGTTTCGTAGCGACCACTAAACCGTTTTGAACAATGCAAACCGTGACCAAAGTGCCAGATGATACGATTGCGAAGATGCAAACCCAATTTTTTGAAATAGGGATAAAAATATATATCTAGCGGATAAATTTCACCGTTATCCACAAAATTACCTGTTTGCCAGCAAAAACTACCATCTTCAGAGAGAACACGTACAAACTCGGTAAGCATAGGTTCAATATTATCTATATACTCTTCAATACTGGTTTTTGTTTCGTATGCCTTGCCAATATTGTAAGGCGGTGATGTAATTATCAGTTTTACGGAATTGGAAGGTAAGGTCTTGCAAAAATCTAAAGCATTTTTGCACTCATATCTAAAATCGAGCAATTCCACCCTTATTTCCTCCTACAATGACAAAATTTATAATATATTGTATCACAAATTGGTTAAGCGTTCAAGTCAACATCGAAGAATTTGTAAAAAAGCACGATAAAATATGAAAGATTTTTCTTATACGTTTTTTGCTTTGTCTCATACCGTAACAAGCAGGGCAAATGCACATCACATTTTCCACTCCATTTAGGATATCCTAAAACTATACAAAGCAGGCAGAAACGAAAAATCGTTTCCGCCTGTTAAATTACTATCCTTTAGAGTACAACCCTTGTCCTCTTGCTTTTTATTTTAATTCGGCTATGGTGACGCCGTCTTCGCCCTCACCAAACACGCCAAGACGGAAGGTTTTTACCGATTTGTGCCCCCGCAAAAAGCCGTGCACCGCCTTGCGCAGCACACCTGTGCCCTTGCCGTGGATAATCCACACGCTGCCCATATCCGTAAGCAGGGCGTTGTCGATAAAGCGGTCTAACTCCAAAAGGGCCTCGTCGCTGGCCTGGCCCCGCAGGTCAATTTCGGTATTGGCCGAGCGTTGGGCAGCCTGCTGCACCCCGCCCCGCACGGTACGAGTGGTGGGTCGCGCCGCTTTTGGGGGCGCGGTATTTTCTAACAGCCGTAGGTCTTGCTCGGGCACGCGGGTTTTAATAATGCCCGCCAGCACCAGCACCTGACCGGTTTTGTCGGCCGGCTCTAACACCTGGGCTTTTTTATCTAAGCTGATAATCTCCACGTTGTCGCCTGCCACCAAGGGTCGGGGCAGCTTATAGCCACCGCCGGTGCGCTTGTCCACCGGGTCGCTTAATTTATCCAGCGAGCGCATACCGCCCTTGGCCACCTGACGGGCCCGCTCTAACTGCTGTTGGGCGTTGGCCTTGCCGGCCTGGCGGCGCAGCTGCTCTAACTCCTGCAGCATTGCCTCAGACTCTAAGCGCACCTTATATACCAAATCCCGGGCGCGGTCACGGGCGTCCTGCAGAATTTTATCTTGCTTTTCTTTCAGCTCCTGCTGGCGATTTTTTTCTTTTTTGCGCAGCTGCTCTACCTCAGCGCGAATGGTGTCGGCGGCCTGCCGTGCCTCAGCGGCGGCGCAGCGCTCTTGCTCTAACAGCGCCACCACCTGCTCAAAGTGGCGGTTTTCTTCGGGCACCAAGCCCTCGGCGCGGGCCACGATCCCCTCGGGCAGACCGAGACGTTTAGAAATGGCAAAGGCGTTGGACCGCCCCGGCAGACCAATAATGAGCCTGTAGGTGGGCGCTAAGGATTGCACGTCAAACTCTAAAGAGGCGTTGCACACCCCCGCCGTTTCTATGGCGAAATTTTTAAGCTCGGCATAGTGGGTGGTGGCGGCCACGCGGGCGCCTTTTTGCATAAACTCCATTAAAATGGCGGTGGCCAAGGCGGCGCCCTCTACCGGGTCGGTACCGGCGCCCAATTCGTCGATTAACACCAAGGAATGGGCATCGGCCACCTGTAAAATGCCGATGATGTTGGTCATATGTGACGAGAAGGTAGAAAGGGACTGCTCGATGCTCTGCTCGTCGCCGATGTCGGCCAAAACCGAGCGAAAAACACAGATTTGGCTGCCCTCGGCGGCGGGAATCATCAAGCCGCACATAGCCATTAAGGTAAGCAGACCCAAGGTTTTTAGGCACACCGTTTTACCGCCCGTATTGGGGCCGGTAACCACTAAGGTGGTATAGTCTTTGCCCAGCGCCACGTTGGTGGGGACTACGTTTTTTTTATCTAACAAGGGGTGGCGGGCGTTTTTCAGCTCTATGACGCCCCGGTCGTTGAGCAGCGGCACCACCGCCTGCATTTTGTAGGCCAGATTGGCCTTGGCAAAAATCAAATCTAAGGCCACAAGGGCTTTGTAAGAGGTGCCCATTGCCCCTGCAAAGCCTGCCGCCTCGCCCGACAGCGCCTGCAGAATACGCTCGATCTCCTCCTGCTCTTTTAAGCGCAGCACCCGCAGCTCGTTGTTGACCTCTACCACCGCCATAGGCTCTACGAACAGCGTAGCCCCCGAGGCCGAGGTATCGTGCACCAAGCCCGGCATTTCGGAGCGGTACTCCACCTTAACCGGCACCACAAAACGGCCGCCCCGTTGGGTAATAATGGCGTCTTGCAGATATTTGGCGTAATTTTGCGAACGGGTGATTTTCTCCAAACGGTCCCGCACGTTCAGCTCGGCGCTGCGAATTTTGCGGCGAATGTTGGCAAGCTCCGGTGAGGCGGTGTCTAACATCTCCTCCTCAGAGCGGATAGAGGTGAAAATTTTATCTTCAAAATACCGGTTGGGGTACAGCTCTTCAAACAGCGGGTCTAAGGCGGGCACCGCCACACCCTGGCAGTTGCTGCGCCACTCTTTTACGCTGCGCACCACCCGCAGCAGCTCGCCGATATCCAACAGCTCGCCCATAGAAAGGCAAGCCCCCGACCCTGCCCGCGCCAAGGGATTGGCCACGTTTTTTACGCTGCCAAAGCCGGGCGTGCCAAAGCGGGCCGACAGCGTAAAGGCGCCGTCGGTCTGGCTAAGCAGGGCAGATACCTGCCCGATATCGGTGGCCGGCTCTAAGGCAAGGGCCCGGGCTTTGGTGTCGGCCAAGGCGGCCTGGGCGGCCAGCATTGCCAGCACCTTAGGCAGCTCAAGGGTAGAGTAATGTTGTTGTGCTGTTTTGTTCATAAACGTCCTCAAAAGGGGGATTATAACCCCATACTATGTAAAAATTCTAAGGTTTTGTATTTGCGCTCGGTTTGCACCGTTACAAACCGCTCGGTAATTTTAGCCAGCTCCCGCGCGGCGGACGACGGTAAGGTAAAGCCGTACAGCTTGGCCACGTCGGCATACACAATATGCCGCAAAGCCGCCAAAACAGAGGCATTAATATGCAAAAGGCCCGGCTTGCCGGGGCGGCAATCGCTACAGTACATTTGCCCCGAGTAGGGGTCGAAGAACATTTCGGCCTCGTCAAAGGCGCCGCAGCCCTCGCAGGCCACAAAATCGGGCGCGTAGCCTGCAATGGTCATCAGCCGCAGCTCGGTAACGGCCTTAAGCAGGTAAAAATCCCGCTTGCCCGATGCCAAAAAGCTTAAGGAGTTGAGCACGATTTTTAAATAATCCTCCGCCGGCTCCTCCTCAGGCACCAGACAAAGGCAAAGCTCGCAAAAATACTGGGCAAGGGCTAATTTTTCAATGTCCGACCGCAGGTCGAAAAACATCTCTATAGGCGTGGCCTCCTGCACCTTGTAGACCTCTTTTTTTTGGTTAAAAATCAGGTTAGAGTAGCACAGCAGCCCCGTACCCGAGAAGTTTTTGCTGCCCAGCCGCCGCGTGCCCGAGGCAAAGGCCCGCACTAAGCCACGGTCTTGGGTGACCACGGTAACAATACGGTCATTCTCCCCGGTGTTGCTCTCCTTGACGATGAGTCCGTTGGTGGAAAATCGCACGCTGCTCCTCCTTTGCTGCTTGCTGCTTGACGGCCACGTAGGCCATATATTTTGCAGGGTCGCCGCCGTTTATAAATTGCTGCCACGCGGTTTTTTCGTCCATAAAAGCACTTCCCTTCTGCTTTTATGGTTTGCGGCAGGCAGTAAAATATAAGCGGTAAATTAGTCCAACCCAAAGCTGTGGATAATACCACCGCGGTTGCGCCAATCCTCTTTAACCTTTACCCAAAGCTTTACGTTGGCCTTGCAGCCAAAAAAGGCTTCGATATCTTTACGGGACTCCATGCCCACTTTTTTAAGCAGGCTGCCCTGCTTGCCGATGATAATACCCTTATGGCTCTCTTTTTCGCAATAAATGACGGCGCCCACCTCTAAAACGGGCTCGCCTGCGGCGTTGTCCCGCTCGTAAAAGCGCTCGATATCTACCGCAATGCCGTGGGGGACCTCTTTATCTAAAAGGCGCAAAAACTTTTCACGAATCATCTCGGCCACCATAACGCGGTCGGGCTGGTCGGTAAAGGTGTCGTCGTCAAAATAATGCACCGAGGGCTTGCAGAACTGCATTTGCTCGGCCACCAAGGCCTGGACTCCCTCGCCGGTCTTGGCCGAAAAGGGCACCACGGCGGCAAAGCTGTAGGCCTGCATATACACCGAGATGGTGTGCAGTAAATCCGACTTATCCTCTAACAAATCAATTTTATTGATGGCCAAAATAGCGGGCAACCTGCGGGCCGAAATTTTAGCAATCAGCTCTTCTTCGGCCTTGGGCAGAGCCCCCGACTCTAACTTGAATTTAGGCGCGGCCTCTACCACCAGGGTAACGGCGTCTACGTCGCCCAGACCGGTATCTACCGCCTTGCGCATATTTTCACCCAATTGGTTGCGGGGCTTATGAAAGCCGGGTGTGTCGATAAACACCAGTTGGGCTGCATTTTGGTTTAAAACACCCATAATTTTGGTGCGGGTGGTTTGGGGCTTGTCCGACACAATAGCCACCTTTTGCCCCAAGGCTTTGTTGATAAAAGAGGACTTGCCCACGTTGGGGCGGCCCACTACGGCAATAAAGGCCGAGGTTGTATTTTGCATATTCGTTATCCTTTACTCTTCTATGTAATAGCTGGAGGTACGGGGCAGGCCCATTTGTAATAAAACCGCCTCTTCCCGCTCCCGCATTTTTACCTGCTCTATGCCGCCCTGCACGTGGTCGTACCCCAACAAATGCAGCATAGAATGCACCGTTAAAAAGGCCACCTCGCGCTGGAAGGAATGGCCGAAATCCTCAGCCTGACGGACAGCCTGGGACACGTTGATAACGATATCGCCCAGCATTTTTTTGCCCGACTCGGGGTTGGTATCGTAAACGCCGCCTTCACCCAAGGGGAAGGACAGCACGTCGGTGACCCTGTCGATATTGCGGAACTGCGCGTTAAACGTACGGATTTTTTCGTCGTCTACCAGCATTACGTTTACCTCGGCAGCGTCTTCAAAATTCTCATACACCAAAACCGCGTTGCAGGCACGGCGAATAAGCAACCGCGTGCCCGACGGGACTTTCAGCGTTTTTTGTTGATCGCTGATTAAAACCTTAACCTTTTCCATACTCTGTTTCCCCTTCCTGTGAAATAAACGTCTTACTTGTTTTTTGCGTTGGCCTGCTTTTCGTAGGCCTTGATGATTTTTTGTACCAAGGGATGCCGCACCACGTCTTTTTCATTAAAACGGATGATGGCGATATCCTCAATGTTTTTTAAAATATTT
>CAZUJI010000044.1:0-9025 GCA_964620235.1 uncultured Eubacteriales bacterium | reverse complement strand
GCTCATAATATCGCCGTGCTTGTGGGTGTCAAAATACTTGATGGGCAGGTTTTGCATGCCGTCAAACATCTTACGGCGCATTTTGGTTAAAAAGCCTTGGGTAATATAGGCCATTAACTGCCCCTGGGTGGTAATGAATATAATAGAAAGTATATACATTACAATCAAAAGTATAATTTTGGGTAAAATCTGGGCTTTGGCCAGTTCCCAATTAAATACGCCGCTTTCTAACTGGGCGGTAACCACCGCCAGCACCTGCTGGGTAAAAATAGAGGGTATAGCGGATACCACCGCCGAGAAAATCATACAAAACATTGCCACCGGCAGCAGCTTGGGGTAAGAGGTAAACAGCAGCTTAACGACCCGCCCCAAAACCTTGGTGTCTAACCTGCGGCCACCGGGGGACATAACCCGCGGCGCGCCTTTGGGGGTTGGATTAGGCATTCTCGGCACCTCCTACCTGCTGGGCGTAGATTTCTTTATAAATCTCGCTGGATTCTAACAACTGCTCGTGGGTGCCTGCATCCTGCAGCGCACCGTTGTGCATAACCAAAATCAGATCGGCATCCTGCACCGAGGATACCCGCTGGGCAATAATGATTTTTGTGGTTTGGGGAATATACCTTTTAAAG
Source organism: uncultured Eubacteriales bacterium (assembly GCA_964620235.1). GTDB lineage: Bacteria > Bacillota > Clostridia > Oscillospirales > Acutalibacteraceae > CAZUJI01. The sequence goes on along the minus strand of CAZUJI010000044.1, from coordinate 8,393 downwards.
CCCTCGCGAATCAGGGCGTCGGTTTTGGTATCTACCGCGCTGGTGGAGTCGTCTAAAATTAAGATTTTAGGCTTTTTGATTAAAGCGCGGGCAATGCAAAGCCGCTGCTTTTGGCCGCCCGACACGTTGGTGCCCCCCTGCTCGATAAAGGTATCGTACCCTTGGGGGAAGCTTTCAATAAACTCGTGGGCCTGGGCCAAGCGGCAGGCTTCTTCTAACTCGGCGTCGGTGGCGTTGGGGTCGCCCCAGCGCAGATTCTCTTTAATGGTGCCCGAAAACAGGGTGTTTTTTTGCAGCACCATCGCCACCGCATCCCGCAGGGTGTTTAAATCGTAACGGCGCACGTCTACCCCGCCTACCCGAACGCTACCCTCGGTAACGTCGTACAGTCGGGGAATCAGCTGCACCAGGGTAGATTTGCTGGAGCCGGTACCGCCCAAAACGCCCACCGTCATACCCGACCGAATATGTAGGTTGATATCGTTCAGGGCGAATTTTTTGGCCGCGGCGTTATACTTAAAGCTTACGTTTTCAAAATCTATGGAACCGTCGGCCACGGTGGTAACCGCCTCGGCAGGCTGGGTCAGCTCGGGCACCTCCTCCAGCACCTGGCAGATACGCTTGGCCGACTCGGCCGACATAGTGAGCATAACGTATATCATCGACAGCATCATCAGCTGCATTAAAATCTGCATACCGTAGGTTAGCATAGCGGTAATCTCGCCCACGCCAATCAGGCTGCCGCCGCTTTTAATAATCAGCTGCGAGCCCACCAACAGCACGAAAATCATATTAAAATATACGCAAAACTGCATCAGCGGCGCGTTAAGCGCTACAATACGCTCGGCGCGGGTAAAATCGCGGCAAATATCCTCGGCTGCAGCGCCGAACTTTTGCCGCTCGTACTCCTCGCGGGAGAAGCCCTTAACCACCCGCATAGCCCGCACGTTTTCTTCTATGGACTCGTTCAGACGGTCGTACTTTTTAAACACGCGGCGGAAGGCCGGCATTGCCTTACGGCTGACCAAAAGCAGACCCATAACCAAAACGGGAATCACCACCACAAAGGTGCCTGCCAGGGCGCCGCCCATAATGTAGGCCATAATCACCGAGAAAATCAGCATCAACGGCGCACGAACGGCAATGCGAATGAGCATCATAAACGACATTTGCACGTTGGTTACGTCGGTGGTCATACGGGTAACCAAGGAGGAGGTGGAAAAGCGGTCGATATTCTGAAAGGCGAAGGTTTGCACCCGGTTAAACATAGACTCTCGCAAATTTTTGGCAAAGCCGGTAGAGGCCTTGGCGCAGGTAAACCCACCTATACCGCCGCAACAAAGGGACAATATAGCCATACCGATAAGCACAGCCCCCGTTTGTACCACCCGGCCGATTTGGGCACCGGCTTCAATTCGGTTGACTAAATTGGCCGTAATAAAGGGAATCAAACACTCAATAACCACCTCGCCCACCATTAAAACCATAGTAACCACAGTGGGTAGAGTGTACCCTTTTATGTTTTTTGCCAAACGCTTAAGCATCGGCATCGGCTCCTTTCTCTTACATATATAACAAATCTATTATACCACCCCTGCGGCAAAAAGTGTGAACTTTTTTTAAAACCGTGGCATATTTTGCAAAGTCAGGCAAACACTACCTACATATATAATAAAAGGAGAAAAGATAATAGCCGAACAAATACAAAAAGGGTTAAACGCCCAAGATCAAAGCAAAATTACCGTTACCCCTCGCGACCGTATGCTTAGGGTGACAAAAGTTGAACCCGTCACGCCTGACAAATCATAATTTTACGTTTATTCTTGCCTCATCGCTTGTAATACGGCAGTATTACTGCACTCTTCGGCTTCGCCTCCCCGCAAAATTATGTATTTGGCAGGTCAGAGAGTTTCTCTCTGCCAACTTTTTTTTGAAAGGCGAAGCGTGAAATTTGCAGTAAGGCTGGCGCCTTACAAAAATGAACGTGAGCAAGGCGAGAAAAGGGGGCGAGAGAAACCGTAACCGGTTCGACTCTTGTCACCCTATGGCCTGGCAAGACACCATGAACCACGCCCGAGAGTATAAACGGTACGCCCATATTTATGACGACACCCCCGTAGGCCGCCTATTTGACGATTTGGCCGAGCGGCAGGGCTTTTGCGCTGCTGCCCTGCACGAAATGCTGTTGCAGGAAGATTCAAGGTCTTAATTTTTTGCAAAACTTGTGGACATTATTCGCAAAATGCGGATTTTTGGGATAAAAAGAGGTTTTTTTGCGAATTTTTGCCTGAAATTTGTCCATTTTGTGGTCTATATTCACAAAACACAGAAAAAATGCACAACAAAAATTTCCAAAAAATGTAAAATAACAAAAGAATTACAAAAGATTACAGGTTTGTAACCTTTTTGTAACCTTCTTTTTCGATGCATTTTTGTGCAAATTGCACAACGAAAGATAAAAAAATAAAGTTGACGCATAAATATTTCACAGTTATACTGGGTAAGTACCTTCGGGGAGGCTCCCCAAAAACCTTACAACGGAGTTTTATATGTTACAAAAAGTTACAAAAGTGTTTCAAGCTGTAAATAAAATATGCCGTGCCCGCGCTGTGCTGTGCGTTGCATTGGTATTGGCCACTCTGGCTGCCACCTTTGCCTTTTGCTTGAATATGCAGGTGATCACCATTAGCGAAAACGGCACCGTGCTCACCCAAATTCACACCGGCCGTACCGACCCGCAGGCTGTGCTTTCGCTGGCAGGTATCTCGTTAGGCGAGAACGACGAGTACGAGGTAAACGTAACCGCAGGCCACCGCGACCTGCAAATCTACCGCGCGTTCCCCGTAACGGTAAACTTTGGCGCACAAAGCTACAGCGTTCAAATGGCCCGCGGCACCGTAGCCACCGCTTTACTGCTGGCAGGTGTTACCTTAGACGACCACGACCAGGTAGACCAACCCTTAACCACGCCTTTGTACGGCGCTGCCACCGTTGCAGTTACCGACGTAGAGTACGTATACGAGACCGAGACCCAAGCCGTACCCTTTGAGGTAAAAACCACCTACTCCTCCAGCCTGGCCAAAGGCGAGGTAGCTTTAAGCGGCGGTGTAGAGGGTCAAAAAGAGGTTACCCTTTGCAAAAAGGTGGTTAACGGCGAGGTAGCCGAGGTTACCACCGTAAACGAAACCGTAACCCAAGAATCGGTAGACCAAGTAAAAACCATCGGTACCAAGGTAGTTGGCACCCCTGCTTCGGGCGTTAAGGCGATTTCTACCTTAACCGTACCCTCGGATTTGGTATTAGACGAAAACGGCAAGCCGGTAGGCTACAAAAAGCTAATTACCGGTAAGGCTTCGGCCTACAGCCCGTCGGACGACGGCGGTACCACCTGCGCCACCGGCGTAAAATGCCGCCCCGGTTACATTGCGGTAAACCCCAAGCAAATCCCCTACGGCACCAAGATGTACATCGTATCCTCTGACGGCCGTTATGTTTACGGCTACGCCATTGCGGCCGACACCGGCGGCTTTGTGCACAACGGCTCGGGCAGAATCGTAGACCTGTTCTTCCCCACCAACGCCGCTGCCAATAAATTCGGTGTTCGCAACGTAGAGATTTATATTTTAGGTTAGTTACAAAAAGCAAACCCGCTATCCGTTTGGATAGCGGGTTTTTATTTATCTAAAACACAATGCGGTTTTGGTAGGCGGTTTCAATGTCGGCGGCAAACAGATGCGAATCGTTAGACATTTGCAATACCCTTGGTACCGTAAAGCCGCTATCGGCGAACTCTATGGCAGTAATCGAACTGTGACCCAGATCAAACCGGCACATTAAAGGGTATGGAATATCTAACAACTGACTTAAAAAGGCGATGCCAAAGCCCTGGTGGGCAAACAGGGCCACCCGTTGGTGCGGTGGCTCCTGTGCAATATAGCCGTTTTTTTGATGATCGTGCCGATAGCCTAACGCCAGCATAAAGGCATCCGTCTCCCGGCTGATGCGTTCCAATCCAACACCGTATGTACCATCGGCGAAATTCGGATGGGTGTACCACTTGTCACCCAATACACGCACGCTCTCCGCCGCCATTTGCTCCATTTTTTTTGCATTACCAAACAACCACTGCGGCCTCGCTTCTTCGGTGGGTTTATACCACATCTCATGGAAGGTGTACCGTTCGTTGCACCAGTCTAATATTTCTATCTCTTTGCCCAAGGCCTTGGCGGTGGGGGTGGCGGTAAGTATGGCCCGGTTGGAACTGGATGAAAAAATACGCTGGGGGGCGCAAATTTTCATACGCTCGACTAACGCTTCGGCCTGCTCGTGCCCCAACTCAGTTAGGCTGTCGGGGTTGTAAATCGGGTCGCCGTGGCGAACGTAAAATAACAACATAACAATCCCTCTTTATTCAAATAATTCTTCACTATATATCAGCACGGCGGTGCGGCCACCGTATAAGGGGTAACGCATCCAGCTGACGGTGGTGTCCCACCGATTGGCCAGCTTTTGAATTTGCGACCTTAGGGTTTTGTCGGTATAACCGTCCACCACCAGCAGGGCCCATAAACGGTTGTGGGCGGCGTAGCCTGCCTCTGCGGCGTTTATAAAGGCTTCCCCCGCCACGCTTTGCAGGTGGGCGTCCACCGGCATACAAAGGCCGGTCTGACACACGGGGTAACGGTCAGCATGATAAGGGGTGTACTCCTGCAATAGGTCGGCATAGCCAAAATGCAGGCCGGCGCCTGCGGCGGTTTGCGGCCGCGGCAGCGTATCCCGCCCGGTGGCATCGGCATTATACCATTTGCCCTCAACCTCAAAAACGTTCCAGGTGTGTCCCACCGCTTCGTCTGCATCGGCGAAATAAATCTTCTCTGCCGTCTTTAGACCTACCATAGTATATAGCAGCCCCAAAGCGTTTGTCAAGCCGTCGCAATGGGTTTTGCCAACCACCAAAGCATCGTACAAATAGGGCTGAATTTGGTCGATTTCAGCGCCGTCGTAGTCGTAATACTCAGTGTGCTCTACCAAATAGCGATATAGCCACTCGGCCTGCTTCGCCTCAGACAAATTCTGCGGCAGTTTTTCTAAAATCCCGCGGGCGGCGGCAATGGCCTCTACCTTTTTGCCCCACCACTCGGGGGCAAAATTCTCTACCAATAAATAGGTGCCGTTAAAGGTGGCCCACCCGTTATACAGCCCCAACACCGACACGGGGTACTCAATGCTGCACTCGCCGGTGGCGTACCATAAATTTTGCTCCACCAACGGAGAATCCAAAGAAAAGTCCACCAGCACGCTCTCGCACTGTTGGGTGGACAGCTGCAGCCCTTGGTCTGCCGCCACCAAAATATACCCCTGCTCTAAGGCGTAGGCCAAGGCGCGATACAGCGTCTGCTCGGCCGACGAAAGGCTGCTATACAGCAGATTGCCGTGGTATTGGGTGTAGGACAGCTCGTAGTCGGCAAAATCTTCTACCTTCAGGCGCAGGTCGCCCTCGTCGCCCAGCACGTCGTTTTTTGAAAACCAAAGATACTGCCCTGCCTCGGCCGCCGCCACCGCATCTTGGCCGTTTAACAGCGTTGGTAGCCCCTGCAAGGCGCTACAGCCGGTAAGGATAAGCGATAGCCTGAGGGCTAAAAGGATACAAATCCGCTTTTTCATAGGCGGCCTCCTTTGCGATAAGCACCGGGGCTTTGCCCGGTGATTGCCTTAAATTGGCGGATAAAATGATACTGGTCGTTATACCCTAATTGTTCGGCCACCGCAGGCAGGGTCAGCTCCTCTTTGGCAAGCAACAGGGATTTTGCGTAGTCGATTTTGGCGTGGATCAGATCCTGCATCGGTGACGTGCCAAACAAGCTTTTATACACCGCGTGAAAACGGGATGGGCTTAACGATACCTCTGCCGCCATTTGGGGCACCGTCCAGTTTTCTTCGGGCAGCGACAGTATTTTTTGCCGTAAACGCCGGAATTTTATACGGTCATCCCGATGAATCTTCGCACTTTGCGCCCCCTGCAAAGCCCGTGAGAAGCAAATCAAAAACTCCTGCATATACCCTTGCAACAAGGTATCTTTATGGGGATGCTGGGAGTAAAATTCCGCCTCTATTTTTTGAAACAAGCCCGATAAAAAATAAGCGTTTTTAGGGTACAGCACCCGGTTGACCGGAATGCCGTATTCTTTTAACCAGGGGGCAATGGATTCGTCGGTATGCATCCAGTTATGAATGATATCCTTACGGGCGTAAAAAAATTGCGGCGCCTCGGGGGTATAAAAAATGCAGGCGCCGGGGCGGGCGAGCACTTTTTTGCCCTGCAGCTCAAGCTCCACCGGGGTTAAAAAATGCAAAAACGTATACCCCGGGTAGCCGTTGGGGCGCACCATACGAAACCCGGCTTTTTCAGGCCAATCGTGCCGCATTCTGGTGATGTGCATCCTGCTTCCCCCTTTTCTATTTACAGTATATATATCGCAGTAGAAAAAGTCAACTTTTTAATATAATTTTACATTTATTTAAACGCGCTATCGTTGTATATTTGTAAAAAAGGAGTGGATAAAATGCAAATTCCAAGAGCAGAATACCCTCGTCCCCAATTTGTGCGGCAAGGGTGGATGAATTTAAACGGTCAATGGCAATTTGAGATCGACAATGCCCGCAGCGGTGTGGACCGGGGCATTTATAACGAGGGGGTTTCCCTTTCGGGCCAAATTACGGTACCCTTTTGCCCCGAGAGCCCGCTTTCGGGGGTAGGTCATACCGATTTTATGGCGGCAGTATGGTACAAGCGCAAAATCACTTTAAGCGAGCTTGCTCCCTGCACGTTGTTGCACTTTGGCGCGGTAGATTACCGTTGCACCGTATACGTCAACGGCACCGAGGTGGGCGGCCACGTGGGCGGCTACAGTTCTTTTGCGGTGGATATTACCAACGCTTTGCGGGTGGGCGAAAATGAGATTGCCCTGTATGCCGAGGACGACACCCGCGACCCGATGCAACCCAGCGGAAAACAATCTCATAAATATAATTCTTACGGTTGCCTGTACACCCGCACCACCGGCATTTGGCAAACGGTTTGGCTGGAGTTTTTGCCCCAGGCGCGGGTGAATCGGGTAAAATATTACCCCAATATTACCGACGGCAGCGTAACGGTGTCGGCCGACCTTAGCGACCGGGGTGATTTTGCTTGTCAAATCACCTTTGACGGTAAGCCTATGGGCGCTTATGCAACGCAAAACGCCACCGGCACCATTACCTTCAACGTACCCTTGGCCGAAAAACACCTTTGGCAGGTGGGGCAAGGGAATTTGTACGACATGGAATTCACTTTTGGGGACGACCGGGTGCAAAGCTACTTTGGCCTGCGGCAGGTAAAATTAGAGGAATATAAATTTTTAATCAACGGCAAGTCGGTATTCCAGCGCTTGGTATTAGACCAAGGCTTTTACCCCGACGGTATATACACTGCCCCCACCGATGCAGATTTAAAAAGGGATATCGAGCTGTCTTTGGCGGCCGGCTTTAACGGCGCCCGCCTGCACGAAAAGGTGTTTGAGGAGCAGTTTTTATATTATGCCGACAAATTGGGGTATTTGGTTTGGGGTGAGTACCCCGACTGGGGCTTAAACCACTCGTCACCTGAGAATATTTACGCCATTTTACCCGAGTGGACCGAGGTGGTAGAACGGGACTTTAACCACCCCGCTATTATCGGCTGGTGCCCCCGCAACGAAAGCTGGATCACCAAGCCCACAGGGGTTGCCGGGCGCCGCTCTTATGCGCCGGGCACTGCCTTACTGTACGATACCACCAAGGCTTTAGACCCCACCCGCCCCTGCATTGACGCCAGCGGCGGTTTTCACGCCAAGACCGATATTTTTGACGTACACGATTACAACCAGGATCCGGTGACCTTCAAAGAGAATTACGACCGTTTAATGACCGAGGGGGTATTGCACGACCGGTTTGAGCAGTATCAGACCTACCGGGGCGAGGCCACCTTTGTCAGCGAGTACGGCGGCATTGCCTGGAACACCGACGACAAGGGTTGGGGCTACGGCAAGGGCCCCCAGACCTTAGAGGAGTTTTACCAGCGCTTTAAGGGGCTGACCGACGCGTTGCTGGACAACGACAAGATGTTTGGCCTGTGCTACACCCAACTGACCAACGTGGAGCAGGAGCAAAACGGTCTGTACACCTACGACCGCCAACCCAAGTTCGATATGCAACGCCTGGCCGCCGTACTGCAGCGCAAAGCCGCGATTGAGGATTAGTATTGCAGAAATACAGCGGCGGAGCTTGGGATATTTGTAGGGAATGCATTTATGCATTCCGCTTGGCGAATTACCACCTCATCCACCGCAAGCGGTCCCCCTTCCCCTCAAGGGGAA
>CAZUJI010000043.1:0-9228 GCA_964620235.1 uncultured Eubacteriales bacterium | reverse complement strand
TGCCGTTGAGTTTGATTTCCAGAACGGTCAGAACGACCCCAACACCTGCTCTACCATTGCTAACCAGTTTGTTTCAAATAACGTTGACCTCATTATGGCAAACGCAACTCCCGCACTTCAGGCGGCTGTAGCGGCAACAGGCGATATTCCGATTCTCGGTACTTCCGTAACAGAGTACGGCGTTGCTCTTGAGCTCAAGGACTTTAACGGTACCGTTGGCGGAAACGTTTCGGGTACTTCCGACCTTGCTCCCCTTGATAAGCAGGCTGAAATGATTGTTGAGTGGTGCCCCGATGCAAAGAAGGTGGGTCTCCTCTACTGTTCAAAGGAAGCAAACAGCCAGTATCAGGTAGATGTTGTTAAGGCTGAGCTTGAAAAGAAGGGTCTTACAGTTACTCTTTATCCCTTTACAGACTCCAACGACCTTGCCCAGATTTGTACCAATGCCGCTGACAACAGCGACGTTATCTACGTTCCTACCGATAACACCGTTGCAGAAAACACAGGTATTATCGACAACATCTGTGAGCCTGCTAAGGTTCCTGTAATTGCAGGTGAAGAGGGTATTTGCTCCGGCTGCGGTATCGCTACTCTTTCTATCAGCTACTATGACCTTGGTTACACCACAGGTAAGATGGCAGTTAAGATTTTGAGAGACGGCGCTGACATTTCTACAATGCCTATTGAGTATGCCGAAAAGCAGACTCCCAAATACAACCAGCAAAACTGTGAAGCCTTGGGCATCACTCCTCTTGAAGGATACACCGCTATTGAAGCAAACTAATTTTAAAACACGCAGCCGGAGAGAACAATATTCTCTCCGGCTATTTCCCTATTTTATTACAATAACTAAGGTGAATTAAATGGAAATTTTAAGTCAACTTTTAAATGCCTTGCCGGGTTCCGTTTCACAAGGCTTAATATGGGGCATTATGGCAATCGGCGTTTACGTTACGTACCGTATTCTCGACGTAGCCGACCTTACGGTAGACGGTTCCTTCGCTACAGGTGGCGCCGTTGCCGTTGTACTTATCTTAAAGGGCTGTAATTTGTGGCTTGCAATGCTTGCGGCGTTTGTTGCAGGTCTTTTGGCCGGTGCCATTACGGGTCTTTTACATACCCTTATGGGAATACCGCCTATCCTGGCAGGTATTTTAACGCAACTCTCGCTTTATTCTATCAATCTTAAAATTATGGGTAAAGCCAATCAATCGGTTAACGTAAATCAAACCGACCTTTTGGTTTCGCTTCGTTGGGTTAAGGAATTCGCTTTTCACAACCCGCTAATTACCGTTGGTGTGGTTTTGGTGGTTTTAATTGCCGTTCTTTATTGGTTCTTTGGAACCGAAATGGGTTGTGCCATTCGCGCCACCGGCAGCAACCTGAATATGAGCCGCGCACAAGGTATTAACACCGGCTTCAATAAGGTTCTCGGCATTATGCTCTCCAACGGACTCGTTGCGTTTTCGGGCGCTTTCCTTGCGCAATACCAAGGCTTTGCCGACGTTAAAATGGGCCAGGGCGCTATCGTTATCGGTCTTGCTGCCGTAATTATCGGCGAGGCGTTATTCGGTAAGATCTTCAAAAACTTTGCGTTAAGGCTCTTATCGGTTGCTTTTGGCTCTATTATTTATTACATCGTTGTCCAAGCCGTTATCACCCTGGGACTCGACGCGAATCTCTTGAAGCTGCTGTCTGCGGCAATCGTGGCAATCTTCCTTGCCGTTCCGTATTGGAAAAGGCAATTTTCTGAAAAGCATATGAAAAAATCCAAAAAAGGGGGCAAGGCCAATGCTTGATATTATAAACGTTGAGAAAACCTTTAACCCAGGAACCATCAATGAAAAAAAGGCACTGAACGGCATTCATCTTCATTTGGATGAGGGTGATTTCGTAACCGTTATCGGCGGCAACGGCGCAGGTAAATCCACAATGCTCAATATGATTGCCGGTGTGTATCCCGTGGACTGCGGAAGTATTATTATTGATGGTATCGACGTTACGGATTTGCCCGAATACAAGCGTGCAAAATATTTGGGTCGTGTATTCCAAGACCCGATGACCGGTACGGCGGCAGATATGCAGATTGAAGAGAATTTAGCACTTGCCGCACGCAGAGGCAAAAGAAGAACCTTACTTCCGGGTATTACCGCCAAGGAAAGGGCCGAATACAAAGAACTGCTTAAAATTCTTGATTTAGGGCTTGAGGAAAGATTGACCGCAAAGGTAGGGCTACTTTCGGGCGGTCAGCGTCAGGCGCTTACGCTGCTTATGGCAACCCTTAAAAAGCCGAAGCTTCTCCTCCTTGACGAGCATACGGCTGCACTTGACCCGAAAACCGCAAAGAAGGTTCTTGATATCACAGAAGAAATCGTAGCCAAAGAAAATCTTATAACAGTTATGATTACGCACAATATGGCAGATGCCATTCGCGTGGGCAACCGACTGATTATGATGCACGAGGGACAAATTGTGGTTGACGTTAAGGGTGAAGAAAAGAAAAAGCTTACCATAGAACAACTGCTTCAAATGTTTGAAGCATCCAGCGGCAGCAAGCTCACAAGCGATAAGGTTATGCTTTCTAAGTAAAAAGCGGGCGTAAGCAAAATTGTTTACGCCCTTTTGTATTGAGGTGAAAAAAATGGATTTTGAAAAGCTGATCACCGAACGGTATTCTGTAAGAAATTTTAAGCCTGCGCATCTGCCCCAGGAGGTTATTGATAAAATTCTCAAGGCGGGGCACAAGGCGCCCACCGGCTGTAATTATCAGCCACAAAGAATTCTCGTGCTTAATACCGATGAATCGATTGAAAAATTGAAGGAATGTACCAGGTGTCACTTTAATGCGCCAACGGCAATGCTTGTTTGTCATAATAAGGACGAAAGCTGGGTAAGAAAATACGACGGCGCCCTTTCTTCTCCGGTGGATGCCGTTATCGTTACAACCTATATGATGTTAGCCGCACAAAATGAAGGTGTTGGCACCTGCTGGGTCATGCATTTTGACCCTAACGCAATGCGCGAAAGCTTCGATATCCCGGATAACACCGAACCGGTCGCACTGCTTGTGATGGGCTATCCTGCGGATGATTCAAAGCCGTTGGAGCTTCACTTCAGGTCGCGGCCAATAGAGGAAACAACTACCTACGAAAAGTTTATATAAATAGATAAAAATAAAACCACTAGTCGAACTAGTGGTTTTTATTTTAAGGTGCTCTTCTTTATTCGCCTTCTATGTTGGATACGGCGGGTTGGTTGACCATACGGCGAATCATTTTGTAGGCCAGACCAAAGTCAAAGTATCGCTCAATTTCAAACTCATGGCGGCCAAAGGTCTCTAAAAAGGCCTGCAGAGCGGTGCCGATTTTCTCATCGTTGCCCACGGCGCTTTCCATCATAAAGCGGGCAAACAGCTCGCAATACTCAGCGTGCAGGTATAGCAGACGCATAGAAACGGTTTGTACCCGCTCCGGGCGCCGGGCGTACTCGGTGGCCAGGGCGCGACCCTCGGCTGCCAAATCCAGCACCTTTTGCAGCTGGTCGTACATAGCAGGGTTGTAGTAGCCGCCCTTTTCGGGGTCGGACGAGCGCTCGCCCGCCATATATTTGTAATCGAAGGTGTCGCTCACGGCCTGCAAATAGGCCTCGGCCTTGGGGGCCAAATCGCCGTAGATGTGGTCGAAATAATCCTTTTTAATGGCATCGTAATCTAAGCTGCGATTCAGCATTGCCTCGGCAAATACGTACATCTCTAACCCGTTGGGGAAGAATGCCCGTTGCGAGCCGTCTTCTACAAAGCCGTCTAACCCCATCAGCTTTAAGGACTGAATGTCCTCATACACGCGGCGGCTGATGTACATCGTACCCGGGTCACGGTAGTGATGCTTCCAGAAATGGTACTCGTAGCAGAAGCAGGGGCCGGGCCAGTTTTGCTTCCAATCCTTTAAAAAGGCCATATTCTCGGCGGTGGATACGGGGTACTCCCACCGGTTGCGCTTGTACTCGGGTGTGGGGGAAATGACCGATTTTTCGGTAATGCTGGAGGTGTAGGAGCGCGTAATGGGGGCGTACAGCAGCGAGAACCGCTGGGGGTTTTGAATAAACACCTGCTCGGGAGCGTACAGCGTGTCTACGTAGGCAATAAACACAATGCGGGTATCTAAATTGCGGCGGGTAAGCTCCTTATCCAGGTCGTTCATAATCTGCATATAAAAATCCGAGGGACGCATTTTTACGCACTCGTCGCATTCGCAATGGTTGCGAGAGCCGTCGGCCAGCCAAACGTGCAGATAAGATACGTTTTGGTGGGTCTCGGCATAGTCGGCAATGCCCTTGATCATTAACTGCTGTACCTTGGGGTTAGACATACACAGGTTGGTGTTTAAGGGTATGTTATGGTAAAAGTCCCGCTTGCCGTCCCGCAGGGCCAACAGCGGCTCAATTTCGGGGGGAACGTCGGTAATCTCAGCATTCCAGCCATCGCCCGAGTCAATACCGATGGGCTCGGCAGTCCAGCCGTGCCCCATATCGTGGAACTGCAGGCCGCGCTTGGCAATTTCTACCTCGCACTGACGCTTCCATTGCAGCACCTGCTGACGGCTTACCGGCTCGGGGGGACGGTTTTTTTCGTTAAAGCCGTGGGCATAATATAAATTGTAGTAGTAAAAAGGTACGTCAAACTCAATCATATACACGTTCATTTCAAGCTTGGCGTAAAAATCAATGGTTTCTAACATGCATTGCTGGCTTTCGGCGCCCTCGTTGCATTGGCCGCGGAATCGATGGTCGGCCATTTTGTGGTACTGCGTGGGCACAATATCCTGCACGGGGATATATTCCCCGTCGATACCGGGGTAGAGCCAACGGCAGCCGTTGCACTTGAAAAAGCGATACACCGCAAACAACACGCTGCGGGGGTTGCTGCCCGCTAAAATGCCGCCCTCGGCGGTGGTGTCAATATGTACCACGTCGTCCAGCACGGGGTCGGCCGCCTCGCTTTGCAGGCCAAAATCCTCTAAAAGCCCCAACCGAAAGCCGTCTTTGGCCGACGGATTATAGGCAATCACCGGGTCGCCGCCCTCGGGCATCATCATTCGCAGATATTTTTTCAGTTCTTCAGCGGCAAAATCCAGCACGTGGTCTGCCCGCAGCTTATTGATAGTAAACATAGGCGCCTCCAAAGTATTTTTTACTATCTTAACACAACGCCCCGTCTATTTGCAAGATAAAACGCAAAAAATCGGGTAAAAATTCCCGATTTTTTGCGTTTGGATGTTTTTATTTGGGTTTGCGGTAAAGCCAGCCGCGGTCGGCTACCTTTCCGCCGGTTAGGCCTAAAATATAGTCCGAGGGGACCTTGTAATAGTTGCACAGGGTAATTAAGTGCCGAATGGGCATCTCGTTTACCCCCTGCTCGTAGCGGGAGTACACCTGCTGTGTGGTTTGCAGCAGGTCGGCGATTTGCTTTTGCGAAAGATCCCGATCCTCCCGTAGCTCCCGAATGATTTGGTAGTATGTTTTCATTTGCGGTTACCTCAAAAAACATACTACCCCGCCAAAGGAGGTTGCGGTTGCAGTTACACCACATCAGGCGTAGCCAGCCGCCCCTCTTTATTGCGCAGAGCCCGCAGCAGCTGCTTTACGGTTTTCAGGCGATGGTCAAACACCATACCGCAGCCCTGCAGTTGCTCGGGGCGATGGGCGTCGCTGCCCACCACGGGAATTAGGTTATACTCTATTGCCAGTTGCGCCGCCTGCCAATTTTGCAAATGCTGCCCCCTTCGGGCGTTGCCGTCATTATATACCTCTACCCCGTCTAACAGCTTAGGGTCTACGATATTTTGGGGCAAAATATAGGATGCCTGCCGAAAGGGATGGGCCTGCACCACCAAGCCGCCTACGGCGTGTACGCGAGCGATATATTCTTCTATGGGGATTTCTAACAAATCCGGATTGGCCAGCAAAAATTCCAAATCTATACCGTAGGTTAAAAACTCCTTGCCGGTACCGGGAACGTAATGCTCTATGCCAAAAAACAGGTCTAAGTCTAATTTTTTGGCCTCTTGCAGCGCCGATTCGTAGGCCCCGTAATACAGGTGCATTTTTTGCTCCCAGGGCAGTTGATGAGGCACGGCCGTATTGCCGCCCAAAAAATGGTCGGTCAATACTGCGCCGGCATAGCCCTTTTGCGCCAGGCCCTGCACCATTTGCCGCGCCGAAATGGGAGAGCATTTGCTGCACTCGGATGCGTGCATATGCATTTCGTACTTATATTCCATTCGGTTCCCTCCTGTTGATAAAAACAGTATACCACAAACCGCACGAATATGGTATACCCAAAAATAAGAAAGGAACGGAATTTGTGCCGTTACAAAAAATCTACCGTTTTGCCGCCCTTGCCTTTGCGGTGGGGTGCCTTGCCATTGCCGCCGTAAGTCTGCAAAGGGGCGAGCTGTTGGCGGGGTATACCGCGTTAGGCTCGCCTTTGCTTTTACTCTTGCCGTTGCTTTATCGCAGGCCACTGGGGCTACCCAGATACAGTGGCTTCGACCTGCGCTATTTGGCCTTTGCCTTTTTAACCTGCCCTGCGGGGGTGGGGTTAACGCTATACCATATTTTGCCCTGGTACGACAGCCTTGCGCACCTGCTGTCGGGGGTGTTTTTTGCCGAAATGGGCGTTTTGCTTTTTGTTTACTCAACCGGTGAATCGCCCACAAAGCACGGCCTTTGCGCCGGATTTGCCCTTGGCTTTTCGGCCTTTATTGCCCTGGGGTGGGAGCTGTTGGAGTTTTTGGCGTCGCTATGCTTCCCTATTGACCCGCAAAACGTGGCCGCCAGCGGCGTTGCCGACACGATGCTGGACTGCCTATGGTGCCTTTTGGGCAGCGGGCTTTATCTTTTATGGTTTTGGAGCCGATTGCATCGGCCCACCCTGCTTAAAAGCTTGCATACCTTATGGGGAAATGACCACAGGTTTTTTAAAAAATAAACCCCCGACAGATTTCTGTGGGGGGTATTCAGCAAAATATATGCAGTTACTCTTCTGTATAAAATTTATCACAGTTCCAACGGGTGGGATTCTCACTAATATATTTCGCAATTTCATTGTAGTCTTCGGAACCACGGATTATATGCTCATAAAAGGATGTCTGAAACATTTTTCCCGTAAATGCGTTCTTTATCTTACATTCCCGCATTGTTAACGACTTGTACGCGCAAATTACGTCCATTAGCGTAGGGCGAGGGCTTGCTCCCGCCGTTTCGGCCTTTAAAATCAAAATTGCGTGGATATGATTTGGCATAATTACATATTGCTCAACCGAAAGGAACGGATATCTTTCTTCAAGCAGTAATAACTGTTCTTTTGCAATCTCTCCAAGCTCGGTATACTCAATGCCGCTTGTTTCGGCGGGAGCAAGCCCCCGCCCTACAACGCGAGATAATATGCATCGTCTGTTTTGCGTACTAATCGTTACAAAATACGCGCCCTCGGTACGGTAATCAAAATGCGTTAGTCGGATATGTTTCCTTTTTGGAAACTTGTTTGTCTTATTCATTTTACAAACTGCGGAACAGGTGGGTGTAGAATTCTACGGTTTTTAAAAGCGTTTCCACCGGAATACGCTCGTTGTGGCCGTGAATCATCCCCCGCTCGGCCTTGGAAAGTCGCATAGCCGAAAAGCGGTACACCCTGTCGCTAATGCGGCAATAATGGCGGGAGTCGCTGCAGGCCATCATTAAATACGGGGTAACCACCGCCTGGGGCCAGGTCTGCCGCACGGCGTCGTGCAACAGCTCCCAACCCTTGCAATGGGTATCAGAGCAAATAGAGGGGTTATTCCCGCTGACCAGCTCTATTTCAATTTTATCGTTTTTAATCACCTTTTTTAAATAGGTAATGGCCGAGTCGATGGTGTCTTTACCCAAAAGGCGCATATTTACGCCAAAGCCGGCCTTGGGGGGCAACACGTTGTAGGCGTCGCTGCCCTGCATACGGGTAACGGCCACGGTGGTGCGCATCATAGCGTTCATCTCACCGCCCGAGAGGCGACCTACCAAATCCAGCACCGGCCGAAAACACCACAAATTGGCAAACAAAATTTTAAGGGCAAAGCTTGACCGGCGGCCCAAGGTGTCAAACATCTGGGCAGCGGGGCCCCACAGCTGCATTTTAAAGGGCTTACGCTCTATGCGGGTAACGGCACGGCTTAATTGCCCCAAAACGGTATGACGGGGCGGTGTAGAGGCGTGACCGCCTGCCGATTGCAGAGTAAAGTTTAAATTTACGCCGCCTTTTTCGGCAATGCCGATCATGGCGCACTCCTCGGTAACGCCGGGGAAGATTTTTTCTACCACGGCGCCGCCTTCGTCTAACACCAGCAGGGGCTTTACCCCCTTTTGCTGCAGGTAGGTTACAATCTCGGCGCAAGAGTCGCCGTCAATTTCTTCCTCCCCCGAAAAAGACAGATAAATATCCTGCTTGGGGGTATACCCTTGGGCCAGCAGGGCCTCTAAAGCCTCCATAATACCGCATAGGGTACCCTTGGTATCCAACGTGCCGCGGCCCCAAATGCAGCCGTCGGCCAGCTCGCCCGAAAAGGGCGGCTTCTCCCATGCCTGGGTGTCGGCGGGCACCACGTCGTAGTGGGACATACATACCACCGGCTCGTTTTGGGTTTGCCCGGGCAGGCGGTACAGCAGGCCGTTGCGGCCAATATGCTCCAAGCTGCAGGCGCTATGCACTTTGGGGAAGCGTTCGGCCAATAAATCGCGGAATTTTTGAAACTCGGCGGGGTCTTCTAAGCTGTGGTCGCGGTAGGACACGGTTTTGCACCGCACCATATCGGCCATATCGGCTATAATTTTTTCTGGATTCAGCTCCACCGACCCGGGGGTTACCTCGGCCTGCCTGGCGGGGCGGAACAAGGCCGCGCGAATAAGAATTACCGCCAAAAACAAAGCCAGCAACCCAAGTATGATCCAGCCCAACATTAAACCAGACCCTTCTTATACAAAATGCGACCGGCGCCCAAGGCAACCAACACGCCCACCGGCACCAACACGCCCACCGAGCCGGCCAGCGAGGGCACCAGTAAAAACAGCACCGTCATAAAAATCAAGGGCGCCAACGAAAGCTTCCAGTTCTTGCTGACGTATACCACCGCCAAGCCACCAAACAGCGAAGGCAGAATATTGTCGAAGGCGGGCTTTAACACCGGCGAATCCAAC
>CAZUJI010000042.1:0-9283 GCA_964620235.1 uncultured Eubacteriales bacterium | reverse complement strand
ACTTTAGCATATTATTTGCGTATAATTGTGTTAAAGATAAGAATTTAGAATTATCTTTAAATTTTTTTTGGAGATGAGAAAATGAAAAGATTATTGTCAATCATTATGGTGGTGCTTTTGATGTCGTGTGTGGTTGGGTGCAGTTCGGCATACATTAGCGATTTTGAACAAGGAACATATTCTTCCCTTAACACTCCATCGGAAAATAGTGGAGTTACTACAGGTGAACGAATGGCACTGAGTTCTGCAAAGAATTATTTGCGAACTATGGGCTTTTCAAAAAAAGGTTTGATAGACCAACTTGAATTTGAAGGATATTCTACCGAAGAAGCTACATATGCTGTTAATAATTGCGGAGCAAATTGGAAAGAGCAAGCCGTAAGAGTTGCTAAAAATTATCTGAATACGATGTCTTTTTCGAAGCAGGGTTTAATTGACCAATTGGAGTTTGAAGGTTTTACAAGCGAAGAAGCTTCCTACGGTGCAGAACAGGCGTACAAATAATAATTTATAATTAAAAGGCGAGCTGTAAAAAGCTCGCCTTTTAACGTACCGTACATATTGCAATTTAAATCTTTCAAGTTGACTTGTGTGATTAATTGTGTACTCAATACTTTTTTAAGAGCGCCTTCTCTTTTAAGGGAAACTTTTTTATTCCTCTATTTCCTCCGGAGTTAAGAAGGACAACGCGTCGCTGAGGGTCTGCAACGGGGATTCCTCGGGCTTGGGCTTTACGGCCACGTAGGGCTTTTTGCCGGCGTTGATAAACACCCGCTTGCGCATACCCTTTAGTAAAACGGTCACCCGCGCGGGGTCAAAATCGTTGCTGTAGAGCAAAATGCCCGCCTCCCGCTGCACCACCTCGTAAATGCCCAAAGCGGCGGCCTGCGCTTTCAGCAGTGCCACCTCTATAAGCTGGTCTACGGCCATGGGGGGCTGACCGAAACGGTCCTGCAGCTCGTCGCGCACGTCGTCGGCATCCTCGGGGGTGCGAATGGCGGCAATGCGGCGGTACATACCCAACCGTGCCGAAAGCTCGGAGATGTATTTTTCGGGGATATGGGCGCCAATCTGCAACTCTACGGTGCATTCCTGCTTTTGGGGCTTCTCTACGCCCTTTTCTTCATCGATGGCGTCGTTGAGCAGCTTTAGGTACATATCGTAGCCCACACTCTCCATATGCCCCGATTGCTCGCCGCCCAAAATGTTGCCCGCGCCCCGAATTTCTAAGTCGCGCATGGCAATTTTAAAGCCCGAGCCAAATTGGGTGTACTCCCGTATGGCGTCTAACCGCTTGGCGGCAATTTCGCTTACGGCGCGGCCCCGGGCAATGCACAAATAAGCGTAAGCCCGGCGGTGGGAGCGGCCCACGCGGCCCCGCAGCTGGTGTAGCTGCGCCAAGCCCATGCGGTCGGCATTTTCAATAATCAAGGTATTGGCGTTGGGTACGTCTACCCCCGTTTCAATAATGGTGGTGCATACCAAAACGTCAATTTCGTGCTCTAATAGCTGCTGCCAAATGCGTGAGAGCTCTTCCTCACTCATTTTGCCGTGGGCCACGCCAATGCGGGCCTCGGGCAGCTGGCTTTGCAGCCTTGCGGCGCAGCTGACGATGGACTCTACCTTGTTGTGCAGATAATACACCTGCCCACCGCGGCGCAGCTCCTTTTGAATGGCCTCTAACAGCAGGCCGGCATCCTGCTCCATAACGTAGGTTTGTACCGGGTAACGGTCGCCGGGGGCTTCTTCTATCGAGGACATATCTCTAAGCCCCGACAGCGCCATATTTAAGGTGCGGGGAATGGGTGTGGCCGATAGAGTCAGCACGTCAATATCGGGGAAAAGCTCTTTTAACCGCTCTTTTTGGGCAACGCCGAAGCGCTGCTCCTCGTCGATAATCAAAAGCCCCAAATCCCTAAAGGCAATATCTTTAGAAATTAAACGGTGGGTGCCGATAATTAAATCAATTTGCCCGCTTTTTAAATCCTTTTTGATTTTGGCCTGCTGGGTAGGGGTGCGAAAGCGGGACAGCATTTCTACCGTTACCGGCAGGGTGCCGAAACGGTCCCCCGCGGTGCGATAATGCTGCCAGGCCAAAATGGTGGTGGGCACCAGAATGGCGCACTGCTTGCCGTCGGCAATGCACTTAAAGGCGGCCCGCAGAGCCACCTCGGTCTTGCCAAAGCCCACGTCGCCGCACAGCAAGCGGTCCATAGGCACCGACGACTCCATATCCTGCTTAATCTCGTGAATACACCGCAGCTGATCCTCAGTCTCCTCGTAGGGGAAACGGGCCTCAAAATCCTGCTGCAGGTCGGTATCGGGGCTAAAGGCGTAGCCCTTTTGCTGCATACGCTCGGCGTAAAGCTTTATCAGCTGCTTGGCAATATCCTTTACGGCGGACTTTACCCGCGTTTTGGTTTTGGCCCATTCGGCGCCGCCCAATTTATTCAGTTTAATAGAGGTGTCCTCGGTGTTGCCGATGTAGCGGGACACCATATCCAAAGCCGATACCGGCACGTACAAAACGTCCTTGCCCTGGTAGCGGATTTTAATGTAATCCTTAGTGCCGCAGGAGGTGGTTAGTTGATGTACGCCGTCGAACACGCCGATGCCGTGGGCCACGTGCACCACGTAATCGCCCGGCTTGAGTTCGTCCAGCGAGCCAATGTCCTCGCCCTTTTTAAAGCGGTTTTTGCGCTTTTTACCGGTGTTTTTGCTGACGCATACCACCCGCAGACCCAGCTCGGGCAGCTCTATGCCCCCCGAAAGGGTGCCGGTGGTAACCACCACGTTGCCCCTTTGCGCCGACGCGGGATTTTTAGCCCATATAGCGGCCACCGAGCGGCGCGAAAGCTCCTCGGCGTAGGCCTTGGCGGCCTTTTCTTCCCCCGCCAGCAGCAAAACGGCGGATTTGTTTTCTTTTAGATCCTCGGCCAGGCTGTCCATCGTGCCCGAGTAGACCGCCCCCGACAAAAGGGAAAAATGCACCGTGCTTTTTACGGCGGTGTCAAACCCCGATTTGGGGAACGCCTCCATATACACCGTGGGTCGCTGCTCAAATACCTGCAGCAGCTGGGCATAGGGGGCTAAATACCCCTTAAAGCCGGCAGGCAGAGCGCCCTCGGCAATTAAGGCGGTGGTTTCTTCCCCCGCCAAACGCTCGGCGGCGGTGTAGGCCTCTTTAATGCGCGAGGTCTCGCTGACCAAAACCGTGCCCTGGGTGAAGTAATCCAGCAGCGTGGCGCCTTGACCGTAAATTTGGGACAAATAAGCGTCGTAGGCCACGGGCAAACCGTCAGCCAGACGGGCCAAATCGTCGTTCAGGCGGGCTTTGCGGGCGTCAGAGGCCTTTTTCTCGCTTGCCAACAGCTCTTTAATTGCGGCCGAAAGCTGCTCGGCCGAGTCGGGGGCGTTCTCGCAAGAGGGGGTAATGTGCACCACCGAGATGCTGTCGCAACGGCGCTGGGTTTCTAAATCAAAGGCGTATACGCGGTCAATTTCATCGTCAAAAAAGTCAATGCGCAGGGGCAAGGGCGCATCGGGAGGGAATAGGTCGAAAATACCGCCCCGTAGGCTAAATTGCCCCTTACCCTCTACCTTGGGGGTGCGGGTGTAGCCGGCGGCCTGCAGTAGGCGGACCAGCTCGTTTACGGCAATACGGTCGCCCACCTTTAGGGTGCGGCAACGACTTTGCAGCGTGGCAGGGGGTAAAGTAGGCGACAGCGCCGCCATAGCTGTGGCCACCACAACGTCAAAGGCCCCCTCCAACACGTTGGAGAGGGTGCCGATGCGCAGTTGTTGAAATTCCATTGAGCTGCCGAATACCGCCTGGGGCGCATAATCCCGCAGGGGGTAAAATAGGGTTCTAAGGCCAAAGGCGGTTAAATCCTCTATTACCCGCGAGGCCTCAGCCTCGTCGGCGGTAACAAACAGCAGCTTTTTGCCCTGCTTGCGGCAAAGAGTGGCCGCAGCGGTTACCTTGCCCATGTGCATTAGCCCAAAGGCGGCAAGGGGCGTGCGGCCGGCGGTAAGGTCACCCTGCAGAGTGCGCCAATCCGCCAAAGCAGAAAAAGCATCTGTTAAAATTTGCATACTATTTTACCGATTATATTTATTCATTGCGGTGTCAATGCCCTGCGCGAGTATACACTCGGCGGCCTTGGCGCCGTCTTCTAAGGCTTGTGAGATTTTAGGCTGCTCGTCTTTAGAGAAGGTAGAGAGCACCCAATCCTTTAAATCGTACCCGGGGTGGGTGGCGCCGCCAACGCCTACCTTAATGCGGGGGAAATCCTGCCCACCGCACAAAGCAATAATATCTTTAATGCCGTTGTGGCCGCCGTGGCTACCCTCGCGGCGAATGCGCAGCCGCCCCGGCTCTAAAGAGATGTCGTCAAAAATCACCAGCAGCTGCTTGGTGGTCAGCTTGTAAAACTGCAGTATTTTAGATACCGCCTCGCCGGAGTTGTTCATATAGGTTTGGGGCCACACCAGTAAGCAGCGTTGGCCGGCAATGGTGGCGTCCTGCACAAAAGCGTCAAACTTCTTTTTTTGCGGGCCGTTGCCAAATTGCGCGCTGATTTTATCTAAGCACAAAAAACCGGCGTTGTGACGGGTTTTTTCGTACTTCGAACCGGGGTTGCCCAACCCCACAATGCAGCACGCGTAGGTGCCGCCCGAAAAACTCTTTTTAAAAAACATAGTGTACCTCTTAAAACTTAGCAAATTTTTTCTGTGTGCCGCTTACGCGGAATAAAACCACGGCAAATAAAATCAGGGCAGCGGCCGTAAATGCGGCGGCCAAGGCCAAAAACAGATTCAAGGGAAGCGGTAAGGGCAGCAACCGGCTTTGCGGCGTATAAAACACCGAGGCCAACCCACCGCCAACCAAAGCGGCAACAGCCCAAAGCAGTAATAAAACGCCCAAAAATGCAGCGCCTTTAATGCTTGCCTGCCCAAAGCGAATGCTCTTTACGGTGCTTTGGCAAAAAACACAGGCCACCAATAAGGTTAAAGCTCCAAAAGTGGCAAAGGCCGAGGGCGCAACGGCTACTGCCGCAGCGGGCAGACCCAACCCTGCAATAAAATCGGCGCAAAGGCCGTGCCACAGCGGTATAGGCAGCCATAACCCTGCAATACCTGCCAGCAAGACAACCAGCAAAAGCAAGGCCAAGGCCCAAAGCCAACCAAAGGCGCACCCCCGCAAAGGCTTGCGACCCTTGGCGTGGCCAAAAAGCCCCAAAAGCAGGGGGCAGGCCAAAAGGCAGGGCAAAGTTAAAAATTGCAGCCAATATAAGGGTGGCAAGGCCACCGCAATGCAGGCGGTCGCAGTCAGCAAAAATAAGGGGCAAAGCAAAGCCGCCGCCGAGCCAAAGGGTCGGCGCAGCGCCCGCAAAAAGGGAATCTCACTGCAAAAGGGGGTATAGGTCGTATCCATAAACGCACCTCGTTGAACGTTATTACCTTATATTATATAAAATAATCAATTTAATTGCAAGTACAAAGGGTACTATACGTTCTCTTTTTTGTAAAAATCCCGATAGGCTCGGGGTGAAAGGGCAAACTTAGTTAAGGCGCACTTCCCTTACGGAGTGCGCCTCGATAGCAGCTCTTTTTATTATACGCTCGCTATACCGTGCCGGTAACGGTCAAGGTAGCGGTGCCGGGGGTAACGCTCCATTCGCCGTTGGGGGCTTGGGTGTAGGTGGCTGCCGGTAGGGTAATTTGACCGATGCCGGTGGTAAATAAACCGGTTACGGGGTTGTAGGTGTAGTTGGCGGGGGCAGACCAGGGCGTGCCGTTGTAGGTGACGGTAATGTCCCTTAAAACCGGGTTAAAGGTGTCGGTAATTACCAAATTATCGGTGGCTACTGCCGCAGTATTGCCCAGATTTTGAATTACAAAGGTATAGGTTAACTGACCGTTTTCGGTAACGGTGACGGGGTTCAGCGATTTGGTAATACTCAAAATCGGTTCTGCCCGAGCGGTTACGGTTTCGGTTACGACTATGGGGGTAACGTTGCCGGTGACGGCGGCACTGTTGGTAATGCTGCTACCCTGCGCCGGGGGTGCAAAACCGTTGGTACGGGCGGTGTACAGCAGGGTAGCGGTGCCGTTTGCCGGGACGGTAACGCCCGAAATGACCAAGGGCGGGCCGGCGGTTACTGCAGGTGTAGGCTGCAACACCCCGTTTACAAAATAATTTACCGAACCCTCTACGTAATCTAAGGGCTGCAGCGTTTGGCCCTCAAAATCGTAGGCGCCTAAATTGTCGGTAACGGTTAAGCCGGTAAAGGGGGTATCGGCGGTGTTGTTGACGTTGATAATATAGGTGACGTCGGCGTTTTGAGCGTAGGTGCCGGTTACGGCTGTTTTATTGGCCGATAAAGCCTCAATTAACTCACCGGTGGTAACGTTAGAGTTTACCGTTCCGCCGGCGTAGCTTAAAGTGGCTTGATTAAAAAAGGTTGCCATTTTTTCTTCCTTTCTTTCTGTTTGTTTTTTGTACTACAGGCGTTTCTGCTCGTCCTGCTTTACAGTATATGCGGGGGAAATAGGTTTTGTTTCTGTACAAAAGCCGGTAGGTGTGGTATACTATACAAAAAGGAGGCTACACCTATGGATTTTTTAACCATCGCCCAAAATCGGCAGTCCTGCCGCAATTACGACCCTGCCCGCCCGGTAGAGCCCGAAAAAATCGAGCGCATTTTGCAATCGGCAGCCTTAGCGCCCTCGGCCTGCAACAGCCAGCCCTATAAGGTTACGGTGTGCAGCGGTGAGAGTGCCCGTCAGGTGGCCGCAGCCTGCACCGGTATGGGTATGAACCGCTTTTTGGCCGATGCCCCCGTGCTGCTGGTGCTTTCGGAGCAAAGCTATAACAAAACTGCCGCCTTTGGTGCCAAGCTCAAGGGTAACGACTACCGCTCAATAGACGTTGGCATTTTGGTGGCCTATATTACCGCCGAAGCCACCGCCGGGGGCCTTGGCAGCTGCATTATCGGCTGGTTTGACGACCAAAAAATCCGCAAAACCTGCAATTTAGACCAACCGGTGCGCTTGGTGGTCAGCATAGGCTATGCCGCCGCTGAGGATGCGCTGCGCCCCAAAAAGCGCAAGCCCCAAAGCGAATGGGTAGAGTATAAGGGTTAATTTGCTATTGACTTTAACAATTTACTGTGGTAAAATTTTATAGAGTAAAAGCGATAAATCTCAGGAGGCCGAATATGGACAAGCTGCATACCCCTTATAACGACGCTTTGTTTAAAGCGATTTTAACCTTAAACTCTGTAGAAGAGTGCTACGCCTTTTTTGAGGACCTTTGCACCGTGAAAGAGATTCAATCTATGGCCCAGCGCTTTACCGTAGCAAAAATGCTGATAGACAAAAAGGTATACAGCGAGATCGTGGCCGAAACCAGTGCCAGCACCGCCACCATCAGCCGCGTAAACCGCTCGTTAAACTACGGGAACGACGGGTATGAAATGGTGTTTGGCCGTATGGAGCAAAAATGAGCTACAACGCATTTGCCGACGTGTACGACCGCTTAATGGCAGACGCCGAGTACCCCCGCCGCATCGCCTATGTGGAGGAGTTATTCCACCGGCACGACCGTATGCCCACCTTATTGCTGGATTTAGCCTGCGGCACCGGCAGCTTTTCGGTGGCCTTTGCCCAAAAGGGTGTGCAGGTGGTGGGGGCCGACCCATCGCCCGAGATGCTTTGGCAGGCGCAAAACAAAGCCTTGGCCGCAGGGGTCGAGGTGTTGTTTTTATGCCAGGCGGGTGAGGAGTTAGACCTTTACGGCACGGTAGACGGTGCCATTTGTATGTTAGACAGTATCAATCATATTACCAATCGGCAAGCCCTGGCCGCCGCCCTGGCGCGGGTGGCCTTGTTTTTAGAGCCGGGCAGAGTGTTTATTTTTGACGTAAACACCCCCTACAAGCACCGCGAGGTGTTGGCCGACAATACCTTTGTTTTAGAGGATGAAGACGTATTTTGCGTTTGGCAAAACACCACCGAGGACGACGTAACGCAAATCGACATTGACTTTTTCTGCCGCCAGGAGGATGTATACACCCGCCAAAGCGAGCAGTTTTCAGAGCGGGCGTATTCCGAGCAAGAATTGGCCGAGCTGTTGCAGGCCGCCGGGTTAGAAACGGTGGCGGTGTACGGTGATTTGTCCTTTGACCCGCCCGAGGCCCACACCCAACGGGTGTACTACGTTACAAGAAAAAGAGGATAGACCAAAATGGGTAAACTCATCAGATGCATTTCTTCCGACGGCGCCTTAATGGCCACCGCCGTAGATTCTACCGATATTGTGGCGCAGGCCGAGCAGTACCACACCACCTCGGCCGTGGTTACGGCGGCCTTGGGCCGTTTGCTTACCGCCGCCAGTATGATGGGCAATATGCTTAAGGGCAAAGACAATAGCCTTACCCTGCGGGTAAAGGGAGGCGGCCCCGTGGGCGCGGTGATCGCCGTGTCCGACGCTGAGGGCAACGTGCGTGGCTACGTGTCCAACCCCGTGGTAGAGCTGCCCTTAAACGCCAAGGGCAAGTTAGACGTGGGCGGCGCCGTAGGCAACGACGGTACGCTGTTTGTGTCTAAGGACGTGGGTGGCAAAGAGCCCTACAACGGTCAGGTGCCCTTGGTTTCGGGCGAGATTGCCGAGGATATTACCGCTTATTACGCTATGAGCGAGCAGATTCCCACCGTGTGCGCCTTGGGCGTGCTGGTAAACCCCAATTTAACCGTAAACGCCGCCGGCGGGTATATTATTCAGCTGCTGCCCGGGGCCGACGAGCAGACCATCGTTAAGTTGGAGCAATCTATTGAGGGGCTGGCCTCGGTAACCCAAATGCTCACCCGGGGTATGACTCCGAAGGACATTTTGTTTACCGCCCTTAAAAATTTTGATATGGAAGTGCTGTACGAGCAAGAGGTGGCATATAAATGTAATTGCAGCCGCGCCAGGGTAGAGCAGGCTTTAATCAGTATGGGTCAGCAAGAGCTGCTGGAGCTGGCTGCCGAGCCGAAGGATACCCGGGTGCAGTGCCATTTTTGCGATAAAACCTACACTTTTACCCCTGCCGAATTGCAAAATTTAGCCTCTGCAAAAAAAATATAAAAAATTTAAAATTAGGTGTTGACAAACCACTTTAGTTGTGGTAAGATAATGTTCGTCGCCGGTGAAACGATTGAATTACAGATCGCCTGCGTGTTGCGTGGGAGCATAGCTCAGCTGGGAGAGCATCTGCCTTACAAGCAGAGGGTCACA
>CAZUJI010000041.1:0-9337 GCA_964620235.1 uncultured Eubacteriales bacterium | reverse complement strand
GTGCGACGTTAACCTGTCGGTGCGTCCGGTGGGCAGCACCACCTACGGTGTGCGCACCGAGATGAAGAATATGAACTCTCTTTCGGCCATTGCCCGGGCCATTGCTTACGAAGAAGCCCGCCATATCGACGCGTTGGAGAACGGCACCGAAGAGTTAGTGCAGGAGACCCGCCGTTGGGACGACGTTAAGGGCAAGAGCTACGCCATGCGGAACAAAGAGACCGCCGGTGACTACCGCTACTTCCCCGACCCCAACGTTATGCCCGTTGTCATTGACGACGAATGGTTTAACGCCGTTAAAGCCACCCTGCCTGAGTTCCCTGAGGTGAAACGGGCTCGGTATATCGAAGAGCTGGGTCTTGGTGAGTACGATGCCGACCAAATCACCTCCAGCCGCGCTTTTTGCGACGTGTTTGAGGCGGCCTATGCTAAGTGTGGCAACGCCAAAGAGGTAGCTAACTGGTTAATTACCGACTGTATGAAGATTTTAAATCAAAAGCAGTTCACCACCGATATGCTGGCCATTAACGGCACGGCCTTGGGCGAGCTGATTGAGCTGGTTGCGGCCGATAAGGTTACCCGCGCCAACGGCAAAAAGATTTTGGCCGCTATGTTCGACGAGGATATTCACCCCGCCGAATACGCCGAGAAAAACGGCTTTATCGTGTCCAACGACACCGGCAAGATTGAAGAGGTTATCAAAGCCGTCATCGCCGCCGACCCCAAATCGGTTGCCGACTACAAGGGCGGTAAAGAAAAGGCCCTTATGGCCCTGTTTGGCAAGTGTATGCGCGAGCTGCGCGGCAACTGTAACCCCCAAGTATTGCAAGAATTGCTGGTTAAAAACATCAACGAGCTGTAAAAAATCCCCCGACAGAGGTTCTGTCGGGGGATTGTGCTTTGGTGCCTTTAGGTATGGAAATACCCCCCGGTTCTACCGGGGGAAGATAAAAGAGCGGAGCGATCTCTTGCCTCCCCTTGTCAGGGGAGGTGGCATTTTGCGAAGCAAATGACGGAGGGGTAGTTTTCGTTATCTCTCCCTCAGTCCTCACCATTGCTCAGACAGCTCAATCTCGCTGCGGCTCGGTCACCTCGCGGCTCTGCCACCTTCTTCCAGTTCTTCCATTGCCATTTTGAGCGTGCGTTTGTTGGTGGTGCCCTGGTAGTTCTTGATAAAGGTGTCGTTTTCGATTTCACTCTTTACCTCAGCGGTGATGATCTGCGACCCTAACGCGTTTTCGTAGAAACTGCTTTGCTTATCTCCCTCGCCGGTGCGCTTTGGTTTCCCGGTCTCTGGTGTCCAGCTGGCCGCCTCTTTAGGTTGGGTGGCAATTTCGTAGGGGTTTTTGGTTTTGCTCGGCCGCAGCATTTGCGCGGCCTGCTCCACCGTAATCTCACCCTTTTGCACCGCTTCTAAAATTTCGGGCATAGTGGCATCGGGGGGTAGTGAATAACTTTTATTCTCTTGCATAGAATAATTATTGACAACAGGATTGTTTTGTGTTATCTTGTTGTTAGAAGGCAATTCTTTTGAAGTGTTGGGATGTTTCTTCCCGATGGCACTTTCTATGGGTTGCCTTCTTACTATTTCTAATTCGAAATTATCGGGATTAGATAATAGTTCTTCTACATAATCGAACGGAAGACCGTTACGTTCCGCATCTGGTTCAAAAAGTGTGACGACCGTGTGGTAATCTGTATCTCCAAACTCTGTTCCAATAAATTCCGGGTCAATAGAGCTTTCAAATTCAATTATCGCTACGCTCTCGTTCCCGTTATTGTTATATTCAACAAAAACCACAACATTATTTGGTAGCGGTTGCCCATTTGTATTGTATCTATTGGTTTGAAGTATTATTGTATTTGGATTATCAAGATTGTTGGTTATCTCTACAATATCTTCGGCGGTCAGTGAGTGCCCTCGTTTGTTATTGCCGTGTTTTACGGTTTTATTGCCTTTATTTTTATTGGACATTGCCTGTTGTGCTTTACGAACTTGCATTACCAAAGAAAGATTTTCTACACTCTCTCCTGCTTGATTCAATGTATCAATAATTATTTGTGGTGTATCTTTTCGTACAGGGATATAGGTATTCCACTTTAGCTTTCCCGATTTTGCATAATTGAGAAATTCTACAATGTCTTCTTTTGTTAAATTTCTCGCATCAGGCAATTTTTTAATTGTTCCATCGGTGTATTTAATATTCAAACTATATTTTGCATTATTACCACCCTCCGAGGTGGTTTTTTTATTTTCTGCCGTGCGGCTTTCGGCTGCTACGGCAGCGGTTTCTAAAAAGCGTTGCTCTAACCGCTGGATTTCGGTTAGTTTTACGGATTTAGAGAACACCTTTTTCAGCTTTGCCAAGAATGCCTTAACAAAATTCACAAAGCCGTTGCGGGATTTGGTTGGTAGTTCGGCAAGCAGCTGCTGGGTAATAGATTCTGTATCTCCAAACAAGCAATCCCCCACAAAATTTGCCACCATTTCGCATTGGGCTTTGTACTGCACGGTGGTCGCATCTTCGTCCAACCACTCACCAAACGCTTGGTAACGCTCAATAATCGCCTGCATCCATTCGCTTTCGCTCTTGTAATACTCCCCGGTAATCGGGTCCTGCTTGGATTTATAATAATCCGTAAAGGCTTGGGTTGCCATTACGTCGTGGGCAAATAGGGTAAAGGCTTCCTTGTCCACTTCCAAACTGTGGGATAATTCGTGCTTTAGAATGTACTGCAACGGCCTATGGTTGTCCTTGCGGTTGGTGTTAATGGTGATGGTGTTTGTGTCACTATTATACGACCCCTCGGGGCTGAACAAATATTTCTTGCCCGTTTTCTTATTTGTTCGTATTTCGTCAAGGTCATCAAATTCCACCTTTACACCAAAATGCTCTCCAATGGCTTTTAGCGTTTTGCGGTCGCTTTCCTTGCTCGCGTCTAAACCGCTTGTTTTGGGCATAAAAGAAGCAGACCCATCTGAGTCCGCTTGCGTTTGGTCGCTTTCTGTCACGCCGCAATTTTCTTTTAACACGCCGTTTTCAGCAATCGTTATAATTTGGTCTGCATCAAATACACCAACAGACCAAGTTCCAGACGCTTCGGCTTTGTTTTTATATAAATAAGAATCATACCCAAGAGCTTTTAGTAAATCCCTAACATATCGACTGGCCTCTGTGTTATAAGATTTCGAAAGATATCCATCCATGTTAGAAATTTGTAACCATATATTCTCATCGATTATTTGGTTTTCAAATAATTGTTGGCAAACAACATCCGGAGAAAAAACGCCTTCATCTCTAATAATAAATGGATTTTTAGAAATCACATAAACCTCTTTGAAATATCCGTCTTTTTTAGTTTCGGATTTGCTTTTTATATCAATTGCCGCCGTTAATGTGCCAAAATGAAATGCGCCATCACCATATTTAAATTCTTCAAATTCATTAGGTGTCCAATGAAAAAAAGAAAACACGGTGCCGTCTTCGTCCATAAAGATAGTTTCGGATACTTTTTCTTGTAAATCTTTGCTTAATCTTCTTCCTATACTATCAAAGCCGTTAGATTTTATTCTTTGTAGAGTTCTAAGAAAACTCTCCTTAAGTCCACGCCCCACTTTTGTCTTGGATTCGAAGTCTCTTTTAGACACCCATCCGCCCTCTCCGGCAGCCACATTTTTATTACCATGTCTTTTGTTCTTAAATAACTTTCCCAATTCTCCACGAATAATTTCGGTATTTGCACCGTGTGACCGTATGCGGTTTTGACCGGTACTAACGGTTGATATTGTTCCTCCTGCCAATAACTCGGCGTTTTCACTTGCATTGATTTCGCCTCCTACAATTTCTG
The DNA here is from genome assembly GCA_964620235.1 of uncultured Eubacteriales bacterium. Lineage (GTDB taxonomy): Bacteria > Bacillota > Clostridia > Oscillospirales > Acutalibacteraceae > CAZUJI01. The sequence goes on along the minus strand of CAZUJI010000041.1, from coordinate 5,488 downwards.
TAACGTTACTTTGAGTATACCCGCTTTGCTCATTGTTGTCAACGGTCATAACCTCTGCATCAGCGCTCACTACGGCCTTTTGCATCTCCGGCTGTCTCAATACCTTGTTTGCCGCTTGCAAATCTTTATAGCCGTATTCTCCACGTACAAATTCGCTATAGGTTTTTCCAAAGCGCTGGTCCATCATCAAAGAAATCTGCTGTATACCCGCTTTGTCCCCAGTGGCAAAGGCCGTTTGTATGATCTGATGCGCCCCAAAATCGGCTTCTTTTTGGCTCAACCCGGTGGCCTTTAACGCCTCAGCGAGTTGCTGAATACTACTCTGTGCATAGTGTTCATACGTTCTTCGTGCGACACTGCCAATCTTTCCGGGCTTTGAGTTATCTGTCAACTGCGCCGCATCTTCTGCCAGTTTTTTGTTGCCGGTCTGCTCTGCCAAGGAAACCAATTCGCCAACGGCCTCGCCCTATGGGAGAGGTGGCACGCGAAGCGTGACGGAGAGGGAACAAACGCCCTCTCACCCGCCGGCGCGGGAGCTCTCCCACAAGGAGAGCCTTTTGTGGTGGCTAGCCGAAGCCAAAATAAAAGACCACGGAGAAAACTCCGTGGTCTTTGTTTATACTTTATTCTTCTTCAGGTGCTTCTTCCGGCTCGGGCAGACGTTCTACCTTAACGCGCTCAATGCGGCGTTCGTCCATTTCTACCACCGTAAAGCTGTAGCCCTCGGCTTCTACCTGCACCTGCTCGTCGGGGGAGGGGATGCGGCCGATGATGGACATAATAAAGCCGCCAATGGTGTCGTACTCGCCCTCGGGGAGTTTGATATCCAGCAGCTCCTCCACCTCTTCAATATCGGTGGTGCCGTCTATGCTGTAGGTGGTTTCGTCCACCTGCTCAAACTCCTCTTCCTCGTTGTCGTACTCGTCTTGAATGTTACCGACAATCGACTCTAAAAGGTCCTCCATGGTTACCAAGCCGGCAACACCGCCGTATTCGTCGGCCACAATGACCATTTGGGTGTGGCTTTCGCTCATCTCGGCAAACAGGTCGCGGCAACGCTTGCTCTCGGGCACGAAAATGGCCGGGCGCATTACCTCGGCAATGCTGACGTTGGCGGGAATGGTGCTGCCTACGTATTTTAACAGGTCTTTAATGTAAACCAGGCCCTTTATGTTGTCTAAATCCTCTTCATACACCGGAATACGGGAGTAGCCGTGCTCAATGGCTACCGCCAATACGTCGGCCATCGAGTCGTTAATCTCTACCGCCTCAATGTCGGTGCGGTGGGTCATAACGTCGCAGGCGGCAATGTCGTCAAACTCAAAAATGTTATTGATCATTTCTTTTTCGCTTTCTTCAATAACACCCTTTTCTTCGCCTACGTCTACCATCATACGGATTTCTTCTTCGGTCATATTCTCTTCGTCGGCGTGGGGGTCAAAGCCCAGCATACGCACCACCAAATTGGTAGAGGCCGACAGCAGCTTAACAAACGCGCCGGTTACCTTTTTAATAAACAGCAGCACGCCTACTACCTTAAAGGCAATACCCTCGCTGCGCTGCATGGCAATGCGCTTGGGGGCAAGCTCGCCCAAAACCAAAGAGAAGTAAGAAATAACAATGGTAACTACCACCATAGCCACCGCGTCTAACGCGGCAATTGCGGCAGGGTTGGTTAGCGAGAACCAACCGGCCATAGCCGCCGCCAACGGGTCAGAAAAACTTTCGGCCGCGCTTGCAGAGGTTAAAAACCCGGCTAAGGTAACGCCGATTTGAATGGTAGATAAAAATTTAGAAGAATCCTCGGTTAACCGCAGGACCTTCTCGGCGCCCTTGTGGCCCTCTTCGGCCATACGGCGGATTTTGTTATCATTCAAAGAAATGATAGCAATCTCGCTCATGGCGAAAAACGCGTTGACTAAAATTAAACCAAATAAAATAACGATTTTTAAGATGATACTCCACGGGTCGGGGTCAGGCATTTACATTTACTCCTTTTTAAATAAGTGTTAAAAAATGCAGATTTTGCATTATACCCATAATAACTTAATTTTAAGCGTTTGTCAATCGGTCAAATATAAATTGCGGCGGTGTGCGGTGGCAAAAAAGCGTGTAGCAACGCGGTTTTAACCCAAATTGGGGTGTTACGGCCAAAACCACCCAAAATCGGCAAAAATCAGCCTAAATTAAAAGGCGTAGAAAAAAGTGTCAAAAAATTTGTTAAAAAAATCGCAATTTTTCGCATTTTGGGTATTTACTTTGGGGGCGGGGAGTGGTACTATAGTAAATGAGCAATTATGCTTTGTTGCAAAACAATTTTTTTATAGGAGGATGTTTCATCTATGGCTCGTAAAATGAAAACGATGGATGGTAACAGCGCAGCGGCTCACGTTTCTTATGCGTTTACCGACGTTGCTGCTATCTACCCCATCACTCCGTCTTCTAATATGGCGGAAGAGACCGACAAAATGGCTACTGCCGGTGTAAAAAACCTGTTTGGCCAAACCGTAAAAGTTACCGAGATGCAATCTGAGGCCGGTGCCGCAGGTGCCGTACACGGTTCTTTAACCGCTGGTGCACTTACCACCACCTACACCGCTTCTCAAGGTCTGCTTTTAATGATCCCCAATATGTACAAAATTGCCGGTGAGTTACTGCCGGGCGTTATTAACGTATCTGCCCGTGCTTTGGCTTCCCACGCTTTGTCCATTTTCGGCGACCATTCTGACGTTTATGCTTGCCGTCAAACCGGTTTTGCTATGCTGGCTTCTAACAACCCCCAAGAGGTTATGGACTTAGGCGCCGTTGCCCACTTGGCCGCTTTAGAGGGCCGCGTACCCTTCTTACATTTCTTCGACGGTTTCCGTACCTCTCACGAGATTCAAAAGATCGAGATTTGGGACTACGCCGACTTAGACGAAATGCTCAATAAAGACGCTTTGGCTGCATTCCGCAAGCGTTCCTTAAACCCCGAGCATCCTGAGCAACGCGGTACCGCCCAAAACCCCGACGTGTTCTTCCAGGCACGCGAGGCTTCTAACGGCTACTACAACGCTCTGCCCGAGATCGTTGACGAGTATATGAAGAAGGTTAACGCCAAAATCGGTACCAAATACAAGCTGTTCAACTACTATGGTGCAAAAGACGCCGAGCAGGTTATCATTGCTATGGGGTCTGTATGTAACACCATTGAAGAAACCGTTGACTACTTATAGGCCAACTGCGAGAAGGTTGGTTTGTTAAAGGTTCACCTGTACCGTCCCTTCAGCGTAAAGCATCTGTTGGCTGCTATCCCCAACACCGTTAAGGCGATCAGCGTTCTTGACAGAACCAAAGAGCCCGGCGCTTTAGGCGAGCCCTTATACTTAGACGTTGTTGCCGCCCTGCGCGACAGCAAGTTTGCTAACGTTCCCGTGGTTGGCGGTCGTTACGGCTTAGGCTCTAAAGACACCACCCCGGCCCAAATCATTGCTGCATACCGCAACATTCAAAAGGCCCGTCCGAAGAATGCCTTTACTTTAGGTATTGAAGACGACGTTACCAAGTTAAACTTAAAGGTGAAAGAGAATCCCGATACCACTCCTAAGGGCACAACCTCCTGTAAATTCTGGGGCTTGGGCGCAGACGGTACCGTTGGCGCGAATAAGAACTCCATTAAGATTATTGGTGACAACACCAATATGTACGCCCAGGGTTACTTCGATTACGACTCTAAAAAGTCCGGCGGTATCACCATCTCGCACCTGCGTTTTGGTAAAAAGCCCATCAAATCTACCTATTTAATCAACAAGGCCGACTTCGTTGCCTGTCATAACCCCTCTTACGTGGACAAGTATGATATGGTACAAGACATTAAACCCGGCGGTACCTTCTTATTAAACTGCCAGTGGTCTAATGAGGAGTTAGACGCTCACCTGCCCGCCGCAATGAAGAGATACATTGCCAAGAACGACATTAAGTTCTACACCATCGACGGTATCTCCATTGCCAAAGAGCTGGGTCTGGGTGGCCGTGTAAACACCATTCTGCAAGCCGCCTTCTTTAAGCTTTCTAAAATCATTCCTGCCGATCGCGCAGTTGTATTGATGAAGGAAGCTGCCAAGAAGTCCTACGGCAAGAAGGGTGAAAAGGTTGTTCAAATGAACTACGACGCTATCGATCGTGGTATCTGCGGCGCCAAAAAGGTTAACGTTCCCAAAGAGTGGGCTAAGGCTGTAGACGTTGCTACCGAGAAGATGGTAGTAGAGGGCGGCCGTCCCGAGATTCGTCCCTATATCGACGGTATCCTTTCTCACGTTAACGCTCAAAAGGGTAACTTACTGCCCGTTTCTGCTTTCTTAGACTATGCAGACGGTACTGTGCCGCTGGGCTCCTCCGCTTACGAGAAGCGCGGTGTTGCAGTTGACGTTCCCGAGTGGAATCCTGCAAATTGTATCCAATGTAACTTCTGTTCTTACGTTTGCCCCCACGCTGTAATTCGTCCCATCGCTATGACCGCTGAGGAGAAGGCAGCTGCTCCGGCAGGCGCCAAGACCTTACCTATGACCGGTATCCCCGGTATGGAATTTGCTATGACCGTTACCGTGCTTGACTGTACCGGTTGTGGCTCCTGCGTAAACGTATGTCCCGGCAAGAAGGGTGAAAAGGCTCTGGTTATGAAGCCGTTAGATACCCAATTGGCTGAGCAAGCCGTTTACGCCTACGGCCAAAAACTGCCCGAGAAGGCAGAGGTTGCCGAGAAATTTAAAGAGACCACCGTTAAGGGCAGCCAGTTCAAACAGCCGCTGCTCGAGTTCTCCGGCGCTTGCGCAGGCTGCGGTGAGACTCCTTATGCTAAATTAGCAACCCAGCTGTTTGGCGACAGAATGTACATCGCCAACGCTACCGGTTGTTCCTCTATCTGGGGCGGTTCTTCTCCCTCTACTCCCTACACCGTAAACAAAGCCGGCCACGGTCCTGCATGGCACAACAGCCTGTTTGAAGACAACGCCGAGTTCGGTTACGGTATGTTCTTAGCCAACAAAGCCATTCGCAACCGTTTGGCTGACGCTGCTAAGAAGGTTGTTGAGATCGCTTGCTGCGACAACCTGAAGAACGCTGCTCAAAACTGGTTAGACACCATGGCTGACGGCGACCTGAACGCTCCGGCTACGAAGGAATTCAAGGCTGCTTTGGCCGTTGCTACTGAGAAAGCCACCGGCGACCTGAAGGTTGCTGTTGACGAGCTGATTGCCGACCAAGATTACTTAGCCAAGAAGTCGCAATGGATCCTTGGCGGTGACGGTTGGGCTTACGATATCGGCTTCGGCGGTTTAGACCACGTTATCGCTTCCGGCGAGGACGTAAACATCCTGGTATTCGATACCGAGGTTTACTCCAACACCGGCGGTCAGTCCTCTAAGGCTACACCTACCGGCGCTATTGCTCAGTTTGCTGCTGCCGGTAAAGAGGTGAAGAAGAAAGACTTGGCAGCCATTGCTATGAGCTA
>CAZUJI010000040.1:0-9368 GCA_964620235.1 uncultured Eubacteriales bacterium | reverse complement strand
GTTGCAAAACTGCCGGAATATAGAGCCTGTTTTGGAGGAAATGTACAAGAGCAATATTACAGACTGCACCGAGCGGGCACTGCTGGGCTCGGCCCTTTTAAAAACCGTATTGACCAAAATAATGATTAAAAACAAAGCCGAAAGCAACCAAACCGAAGCGGCTAAAACGGTGCAAAAGGTAAAAGACTATATTGATAAAAACAGCAATAAAAAACTCACAAACATATCTGTGGCAGGTTACTTCGGGTACCACCCCTATTATTTAAACAACGTTTTTTCAAATTCTGAAAATATGACTTTGCATAATTATATCAATCAAGCAAGAATCCGACTGGCAAAAGAAAAACTCAGCCTTACCGAAAATCCGATTTTTATTATATCTCAGGAGATGGGTTTTTTAGATTGCTCATATTTCTCGGCGTTTTTTAAAAAAGCAACGGGAATGACCCCAAAGGAATACCGCGACCTTTGCAAATAAAGGGGTGCCTACCCCCGTGCGTTGCAATTATTACGGGGGTATGATATACTGTAAACGTCTACAATGTAAAGGAGGGGCAAAATGCGTTACGGTTTAGCGGCGGGTGTTACCTGGGCCTTGGGCACGGTCATTTTGGGTCTGGCTCTAAATTTAGCGGGCTCGTTTTCTTTTAGCGGAGCGGTATTTTTGGTGCCCTTTGTGTGCACCTTTCTGCACGACGCCTGCTCGGCCCTTTGGCTGCTGCTGTATAACGGCGCTCGGGGCAACCTGCCTAAGGTGTGGCAGGCGCTAAAAAGCAAAAACGGCCGTTTTGTAATGTTAGCGGCGGTCATTGGCGGTCCCGTGGGTATGACGGGCTACGTTTTGGCCGTAAATTATATGGGCGCCTCGGTTGGCGCGGTGGCCAGCGCGGTGTACCCTGCGGTGGGTACGGTTTTGGCCTTTTTATTTTTAAAAGAGCGGGTAAAATGGTACCAGTGGCTGTTTTTATTGGCGGCCTTGTGCGGTGTGTACGGGTTAAGCTACTCACCCACCGTAAATATCACCAACTTTGGCCTGGGGCTGCTGGGGGCCCTTATGTGCGCTTTTGGCTGGGGTATAGAGGCAGTGGTTTTGGCCAAATGCCTAAAGGGCAACGGGCTGAGCAGCGCCACCGCCCTGCAAATTCGGCAAACCACCTCGGCCTTGGTGTACGGCTTGGTGCTGCTGCCTATTTTAGACGGTGGCTGGCATTTCACCTCTGCCTTTATTGACCTTGGCGGTCGCAAGCTGCTGCTTACGGTGGCCTTGGCAGGTCTGTGCGCAGGCGTGTCGTACCTTTGTTATTATACCTCTATTGCCAAAATCGGCGCAGCCAAGGCGATGGCGTTAAACATCACCTATACCGCCTGGGCCATACTCTTCACGGTGCTGCTGGGCGACAGCAGCGTGCTCTCACCCCTAACGGTGGCCTGCGCAGGGGTGGTGCTGGTGTGCGGTATCTTTGCTGCCGCCGATTTCAAACAAATTTTCTCTAAAAACAAAAAATAAACACACCCCGAGGGGTGTGTTTTTTTATGCAAAGCAATTGCATTTGTGGGGGAGATATGGTATACTCTTTTTTGCTTTATTCTACAAATTTTGAGGTATGCCTGTGTTTAAAAAATTATTTGCCCCTACCGATATGACGGTGGGCAGCCCTTGGAAGAATATTTTAATTTTTACCCTGCCAATGCTCATTGGTAACATTGCCCAGCAGCTGTACAACACGGTGGACAGTATTGTGGTTGGCAAGTATATCGGCGATAACGCCCTGGCCGCCGTTGGCAGCGCGGGCCCCATTATCAATATGCTGCTGGTGCTGTTTATCGGCATCTCGGCGGGGGCCAGCATTATGGTGTCACAGTATTTTGGGGCCAAAAATCGGTTGGCGCTGTCGTACACGGTGGGCAACTGCATTACCGCCACCGCCATTTCCTGCGTGGCGCTGATTGCCGTGGGCGCACCCTTGATTCGCCCCTTGTTAGAGCTGCTGAATACTCCCGCCAGCATTATTGACGGCTGCGCCGATTATTTAATGATTTCGCTGGTGGGCATTGCCGGCCTGGCCTATTACAATATTTTAAGCGGTATTTTGCGCGGGTTGGGGGATTCCATCTCGGCCCTTTTATACCTGCTGGTGGCCACGGTGCTGAATATTGGGTTAGATATTTACTTTGTAGCCGAAGTGCAAATGGGGGTTGCCGGCGTGGCCTTGGCCACCGTAATTGCCCAGTTTGTATCGTCGATTTTATGCCTGCTTAAGCTTTCGCGTATGTCTACCCATTTTGACTTTGGGTGGAAATACCTGAAGCCGGTGGCGCAGTATATAAAAACCATCGTGCGCTTAGGGTTACCCTCGGGGGCCACGCAGGCCATATTCTCTTCGGCGATGATTGTGGTGCAGTCGCTTACCAACCAGTTTGGCGAGATGTTTATTGCCGCCAACGTGGTGATTATGCGGGTAGACGGCTTTGCTATGATGCCCAACTTCTCTTTTGGCACGGCGATGACCACCTACGCCGGTCAAAACGTGGGCGCCGGCCTTTACGACCGTGTAAGCAAGGGCGCCAAGCAGGGCACCCTTATGGCGGTGGGCTGCTCTACGGCCATTACCGGCATTATTTTGCTCTTTGGTAAGGGCTTAATGGGCATTTTTACCGACACCGCCGCTTTGGTAGATTTAAGCTATTATTTAATGACCATTTTGGCCGCAGGCTACATCGCCATGGCGGTAACCCAAAGCCTTTCGGGGGTGATGCGGGGCGCGGGCGACACCTTGACCCCTATGTGGATTTCGCTGATTACCAGCGTAGCGGTGCGCGTGCCCTTGGCCTATACCATTTCGTACCTAACCCGCAGCCCGCAGTTGCCGGTGGGCCGCAGTGAGTGTATTCAAATATCCCTTTTGTGTACCTGGGTGCTGGGCGCTATTCTTACCGCCCTGTTCTACAGCCGAGGCAAGTGGCGCACCAAAGCCATTCGGCAGTAAAAATAAAATCAAAAAACCACGCTTTTAGCGTGGTTTTTCTTATAATACAGTTCGGTAATACAGCCCGCGGGTGTAGCGGCCGTTGGGGGCGGCCTGGGCTTTAAAGTCAGCGAGCACCTTATCTACTTGGGCTTTGGTTTCGCCGGTAAAATACAGCACGGCGTAATCGCAATTCCATTCGCCCAAACGGTCGGCCAGCCATAAAGGCACGCAGTTTAAAAGCTCGGTAAACCCGTTTTTGCATTGCAGGGGAAACTGCTCCCCCCGACGGTCAGTAAGGGTGGGGCTTTGGCAGGTGGCACAGCCGCCGCCGTTTTTATTGGGGCAGTTGCGCATGAGCATCAAGGGCAAATGGCCGTATACAATTACACCCAAGGGCAAAATATGGGGCATATCGGTAATTTGGCCAATGGGGCACTCAAAGGATACCGTAGCCGCGCCGGCGCCCAAAGCCTTTAGGGTCTGCAACGCCTCGGTGTTGTAAACGTTCATACCAAAATCGGCCACGGGCGCCAAGCCAACCTGCAAGCATAAAGCCATAGCCGCCAAGTTGCCGCACAGAGCGGCCTTTACACCCTTTTGTTTGGCGGCCGACAGCTGTTCAGCCAGTTGACGGGTGCAGAACATATTGCCCCGCGGCAGCTCGGCCAAAATAGGGCAAGGAAGCGGCGGCAGAGCCGAAAAATCCGTATCCGACGGCAGAATTACAGCCGCCACACCCGATAGCTCCTCGGGCAGTTGCGTTGCCGACTGCAGCCGTATTACAAAGCGCATATCCCCTTTTTGAGGGGCGCCTTGGGTGGGGGTGTAGGGCATTGGCTTGGGCGGTTGTACTGCGCTGCGGCAGGCGGTCAGCACCTCTACCCCGCGGCGGCGCAGGTCGTTGAGCACTGCGGCGGGCACAAATAGGTTTTGCCCTAACTGAACGGTTGTGATTTGGGCGTAATAGGGGGTGCCCCCTAATTTGCCCAGCTGCTTTTGAATGGAGCCCTCTTCGGTGGGGGCGTTTTTGGCCGCCTGAGGCGGCTCACCCGTTACCGTAACGGTGTTTGTGCCGTCATACAAGGTTAATTTGCAGGGGGTATCGGCCAAAATCTCGGCCTGCAGCTGCAGGGGCACGCTTTGCCGCTCGGTGCGTACAAAGGTGTGAATCTCGGCCAGGGCGGCCTTGAATTGTTGGGTACTCTCTTTGGTGCGCACGCCAAACATCTCTTTGCCGGTGGCGTTTTTATAATACCCCGCCGAAAACCCGTTGCGGGAGAACAGCGTGGTGAGCAGCTGCTGCAGCTTAGGGTCGGGCGCCCCCTCTAAGGCCTGCTTTACCGCCAGGGTGGCGGCGGCCACGTACTCGGGGCGCTTCATCCGTCCCTCGATTTTAAAAGAGGTAACCCCCATCTGCTGCAGCTCCTGCAGGTGGTCTAATAAAGATAGATCCCGCAGGCTTAAATCAAAGCCGGTGCCGCCCTGGGCAGCAAAGGGCAGGCGGCAGGGCTGGGCGCAAAGGCCGCGGTTGCCGCTGCGGCCACCCAGCATACTGCTTAAATAGCATTGGCCCGACACGCTCATACAATGGGCGCCGTGCACAAAGGCCTCTACCTCCATTTGCAGGCTGCGGGCGGTGTCACAAAATTCCTTTAAAAGTGACTTGCTGCATTCCCGCGGTACCACCACCCGGCAAAAGCCTAACTCCTTTAGCAAGGGCAACCCGGCGGGGGACAGCACCGACATCTGGGTAGAAGCGTGCAGGGGCACCTGAGGCAAAACGGTGTGCAGCACCCGCGCCAGGCCTAAATCCTGCACAATAAAGGCGTCCACCCCGCAGCTTGCGGCAAAGGTGGCCAAAGCAATGGCCTGTGAGAACTCACTGTCGGCCACCAGGGTGTTTAGGGTAAGGTATACCTTTACGTTTCGGGTATGACAAAAGCCGACGGCACTCATAAAAGCGCCGTCGTCAAAATTTTCTGCATTTCTGCGGGCGTTAAATTGCCCCAGACCTAAATACACCGCATCGGCACCGGCCCGCACCGCAAAGGGCAGAGCCTCGGGGGCGCCAATGGGGGCTAAAATTTCTGCCGCCATTACAGTTGGCCCCTAAGCCGGGCATTGTCGGCCGAAAGGCGCTCTAACTCCCGCTTGGCCTCGTCTGCCTCTAAGCGAGCGCAGGCGGCGTCTTCAATATACCGCTTAATTTCTAAATTGGCTTGCTCTAAATCGGCCTTGGCTTTTTTGGCCTCGTCAATTAAATCCAAAGCCGTCAGCACCGCCACCATTGTGGTGGACAAAAAGGGCTTTTGCCGTTGCAGCGTGTCCAGCCGAAGGTTCAATTCCTCCCCCAGCTTGCGAATATAGCTTTGGTCATCCTCTGAGGTAACAATGTAGTCGATTCCGCCTACGTTTAAGCGAATTTGATTTGCCATAGGATCGGCACCTCACTTTTTATAACGTTCTGATTTTATCATAAACCATTTTTAAGCGGGAATAAAGTCTTTTTTGTAAAAAAATAGCAAAAAATCAAAAATTGTTGGCTTTTAGGTCGCTGTAGGCCGCAATTAACTCGCTCGGCTGTTGGTAGGCCGCGCGGTAGACCTCAATCATATAATCCCCCGCGTAGCCTTGGGACTGCATTTTGGTAAAAAAGTCGCCAAAATCAAATTGCCCCTTGCCTGGGAGCATACAGTCGTGCTTGGAGTTATGGTCGCTGACATGAATATGCACAATATTCTGCCCCATAGCGCGGGCAACCTCGTCTACGGTGTGCCCCGAGCGAATACATTGCTTTACGTCTAAGGTGAATTTGGCGTCGGAGCCCAAATATCGGCGCATTTTTTCAATAAAAGCGGGCCCGCTGGCACGGTAGTTGTTTACGTTCTCTTGGGTTAGGGTGACCCCAAAGCTTTGGCCTAAATCGTATAAAATTTTATAGCGGTGGCAATACACCTCGGCGGGCAGCTCGCCGGTTATACGGTCGCCGTGCAGTACCACGTACTTAGCGCCCAGGGTGGCGGCGACGTTAAAAAATTTGCGAAACCGCTCTTGCCCGTCTGAAAATCGGCGGGTGTAGGCGCTGAATAAATCGTAGGGCTCGGCAAACGAGGCAAAGGGGTGCACCGCGGTAACGGTTATGCCGTACTGTTGCCGCAAAGCCTCTAACTGCTTAACAAAGGTGGGGTCGGTTTCGCTCTCGCTGTTTAAAAAAATCTCGGTGGTTTTTATGCCCGATTGCCCCAAAAAGGCCAAGGCCTCTTCGGTTAGCTGCGGGTACAGGCTGGCGGTGGAGATACCTAAAGCCATAATCTTCCCCCTTTTACAATATTTTTGCATTGCAGGCGGTAAGGGTAAACGGTAAAATAAAATCGGTGATGCAATTGAAACAAATCAACGAATTTTTAGATAATTTGGGCCCCGTAGCCTTTTCGGTGCTGCTCATAGGCCTTGAGGTAACGGCGGGGCTGATGTTCTTGTGCGCGGTGCTGCCCCTTTTTGGGCAGGCGCAGCTGTATTTTTTAGCCCAAGCCCTGGGGGATATGGCGTTGCGGGCCTTGTGGCTGAGTATGCTTGCCTGCTTCGGCAGCTACATATTTTGCGGCAAACAAAACAATTAGAATAAAGGCTCCTTGGGGGTAACGTATACCGTTTTTTGGTTGGTGTAAATCACCATACCCGGCCGCGCCCCCGAGGGCTTTTTTACGTACCGCACACGGGTGTAATCCACCGGTACCTGCGAGGAGGCGGCAGCCTTAGAGTAAAAGGCGGCATAGGCGGCGGCCTGCAAAATGGCGTCGTCTGAGGGGGTGGCGCCCTCGGTTTTTAAAATTACGTGGGCACCGTGAATTTCTTTGGTGTGGAACCATAAATCCTCGCGGTTGGCGGTTTTTAGGGTTAGCTGGTCGTTTTGCAGATTGTTGCGGCCGATTAAAATTTCATACCCGTCGCAAGAACGGCATTTTAAGGGGGCGCTGGTCGCCGCCTTTTTTTGTTTGGGGTTGCGGCTGCGAATATACCCTGCCTGCACCAGCTCGTTGCGAATTTCTTCCACCCCTGCGGTGGTTTTTGCGCGGGACAGTTCCTCGGCCACGCTCTCTAAATACTGCTGCTCGGCCTCGCTGTCGGCAATTAAATCCCGCAGCATTTGCTCGGCGGTGGCCAGCTTTTTGTACTCTTTAAAATAATTTGCCGCGTTGGCGGCGGGACTTAAGGCCGCGTTTAGGGGAATCTCTATCTCGGCGGCCTCGGGGTCGTAATAATTTACCACCCTCGCCCGCGTGGCGCCCTTTTCTATGGCGTGCAGGTTCACCTTAAGCAGCTCGCCCCACAGGCGGTATTTTTCTCGGTTTTGGCACTTTTCCAAGTCCTCTTTGCGGGCCTTGTTTTTGCGAATGGCGCGGTGCAGCAGATTGTTGACCAACTTGTACACGTCGTTGGCAGCGGCTTGCAGGCGGTGGGCCGCCTCGCGGCCGGCAAAAAAAGCGTCTAACAGGCTACAAAGGTCGCTTTGCGCTACGCAGGTAACGGCGTTGCCGTACTGGGTAATGGGCATATAGCAAAAATCGGTGGGGGTACCGTTTTCGCGGCACAGCAGGGTAGGGGCAACCACCTTGTTTTGCAGGCGGGCGCAGTGGGCCTCTAACTGCTGTAGCAGCGCTTGAGCTTGCGCAGGGGTGCACCCGGCGGTGGGGGTGTCTTCAGCGCCGGCGCAGTAGGCCAGCTCCCGCGCTACCAGGGGCGAAACACCGTCTACCGTTTGCAACAGGGCGTCGGCCACGGTGGCGTTGCACCCCAAAACCGATTGCAACAATAGAGTGGGGGTGGTGCCCAGCGGCGAGCTTTTGTGCTGCCGCGGCGGCGGAGTGTAGGTGGCCCCGGGCTGCACCATACGCTCGGTCGATTGCATATCCGAGCGGCGCACCGCGTCTATAATACGGCCGTCGTCACCCACCAAAATAATATTGGATTTAGCGCCGGTTAATTCCACCACCAGCCGAGGGCTGATTTTGTCCCCCATTTCGTTGGTGGCCGAAAAAGATATCGTCAAAACCCGTTCAAAGGGGTCTACTGTAAATTCGGTGATTTTGGCGCCGCCCAAAATTTTGCGCATCAGCATACAAAACATCGGGGGCACGGGGGGATTTTCGGGGTTGGTCTCGGTAAAATGTACCCTTGCGGCATTTTGACGGGCGCTGCAAAGCAACCGTTTATGAAACCCGGCCTTGCGCAGCAAAAACACCAGCTCGTCTTTCGAGGGCTGGTAAACTTTTTCTACCCGCGTGTCTACGGCTTGCGTTAACTCTTGGGTTAGCAGATATAAAAATGCGCCGTCTAATGCCATATTAGTTCATCTCGCTTGCTGTTTTTTCAATTTGCTCTGCCAAGTGGGCAAAATGCCGTGCCGCCTCGGCCTTGCGGGGGCTTTGGGCGCATTCTTTGGCGGCGTTTTTAAGCCGCCGCGCCAAGGCCAGCAAAAAGGCAGCCTCGGCAGGGCCGCCGCCCGGTAAGCCGCCCAAATAGGTAAGCAGCTCCTCGGGCGCAAAGGCCGCGCCGCTGTAGGGCGACAGCATCAGGCTGTAGCTGTGGCCGTGCTCGGTTACCACACGCTCGGTGGCAATGGAGAAGCCGTGGCGGTATAAATAGTCCCGCAAAACCTCAGCGCGGGACATAGGCTGTAATATTAAGTGTACCCCCGCCCGTTGCAGCCAGGGCGCGCGAGAGAGGATATCCACCATCATTTCGCCCCCCATACCGGCAATGACCACCGTGTCTACCTCGCCCTCGGCAACGGCGTCTAACCCGTTGCAAAGCCGAAGCTCAATTTGCCCCAAAAGGCCAACCTTTTCTACGTTGGCGCGGGCAACCGAAAGGGGACCCTCTTTAATATCGCAGGCCAAAACCCGTTTTGCTTTGCCGCTTTTTGCCAAATAAATGGACAAAAGCGCGTGGTCGCAGCCAATATCTGCAACACACGCGCCGTTGGGTACAAAATCGGCAATGGCCTGTAAGCGTTCGCTCAGTACCACTTTATTTGCCTGCAAAATGTGCGTTCAGCTTAGCCAGCAAAGCGTCTACGTCGGCATCGTGTACGCGGCAAGCATCTTCAATCGACTCACCACGGGAGGCAGGGCAGCCCAAGCAGTGCATACCCATCTCTAAAAAGTATACGCCGGCGGAGGTGTCCATATCCAAAACGTCGCCAACACACATATCCTTTGTAATTTCCATTTTTAAAGCATCCTTTCTAATTTGTGGATTTATCAAAAAAAGTATACCACGAATGGGGGTACTTGTCAATCAACAAAACGCCGCCCCCTTGCTTGCAAGAGGGCGGTAAATTTTAAGCAAACACGAGCAATCCGAACCTGCCTAAAACGGCATAATTTCGGTGCTTTT
>CAZUJI010000039.1:3887-9396 GCA_964620235.1 uncultured Eubacteriales bacterium | reverse complement strand
AACGCGTAAATAAATCGCTTCTTCGGCTTGATTCAATACGCAACGTGCGTTGCGATTACATACAATGCTTCGCATTGATGCCATCCACGGCTTTGCCGTGATTGAATTTTGGGCCCACCAAAAATAAGGCAGTCGAAAGACTGCCTTATTTTTATCCAAGCCGAAGGCTTGGTATGTAATCCGCGACAGCGGAATGTAATTGCCGATAGGCGTATGAAAACGCGTAAATAAATGTTTCTTCGGCTTGATTCCATACGCAACGTGCGTTGCAATTCCATACAATGCTTCGCATTGATGCCATCCACGGCTTTGCCGTGATTGAATTTTTGAGTCAAAGGCTCCCGCCGCAAGCGGTCCCCCTTCCTATCGGAGGTTGTCCCAATGCGATATCTGCTTTTTATGTCCATTTTGGACGGGTATATTAAAAATTTGTCCGATTTTACTGTTGCCCAATACAAAATTCCTATTTAAAATAGAATTAAAGATTCGTAAAATAGTATTTGGTCAAAAACCGCTTTTTTAGGTCTGTTTTGCTCTTCTTTTATTTCAAGCGGTGAAAAATTGTGAATAAAAAGTGTTGGAACCCACAAAAACGCCAAGTCAGTTTTGTGCACTTTTTTGCACAAAACTTGTTGTCTTTTGTACAAAAAAATAGTATAATAATATCGCGTAACTATATCTAAAGAAAAAAGAAAGGATCGGTATGTTATGGCAAAAACTTTAAAAAGAGCAGTTAGTTTATTGCTGATTGTACTGATGGTTGCCACCTGCGTGTGGTCGGCCTTCTCGGTGCAAGCCGCAAGCGACGCACTGTTCGAAGACGAGTTTACTTCGTCTACGCTTTCGGGCTGGTCGGCCAACAATGTTGGTACCATCTCGGGCGGCAAATACACCATTGATGGAACGGGGGCCAACGCGGCTGCCACTTTAGGTTCCAAAAAGGGTGTTGCGATTCTTGCAGACGTTGCAATCGATCGCACCGTTGCCGGTAATAACGGCAAATTCTACAACGGTGGTACTGCAGGGCTGGTATTCCACGCCTCGCAAGACCTGGCCAACGGCTATACCTTTGGTTTAGGTGTAACCAAGTCGGGCACCGTTTCCGCTGTGGTAACGCTGGCTTCGGGCGGCAGTACCAAAATTATTTACCAACGTGCAACCAAAATTACGGGTGTTGCCGGTGGCAAATTAAAGCGTGGCACCACCTATGCCTTAAAGGTACTTATGGAGGGTGACACCTTTGCTTGTTACATTAATAACGAGCTGTTCTACAAATGTGACGCCCCCGCTGTTAAAGAGGGCTATATCGGTGTGTCCTCCTGGTGCGCCAAGGCTACGTTCGACAGCTTTGCCGTACGCGAAATGGGCGAAAAGAAGTTAGAGTCCATCTCTTTGGAGAATACCCCGGCCGAAATTACCCCTGCCGGGTATTTTGAGTTCGATATCCTTGCCCAATACGCAGGCGTATACGGGGTTGAGCGTGTTTCCTCCGAGAGCGTCGGTGTTACCGTTACCGGTATCGACGGCAAATTGGGCCAAAAGACCCTTACCGTAAACTACGGCGGCAAGTCTGCCCAGTTTACCACCACCGTGGTAAACTCCACCGAGGGTAAGGTTGTTTACGAGGAAGACTTCAGCGGCGAGCTTAAGGATTGGACCTTAACCGAGAACACCAAGTCCGGCTCTAACCGTATGCAGGTAAAAAATGGTCGCTTATATGCCACCATTCCGGCCGCGGTTTCCGGTTCCTACAGCTTGCGTGCCAATTACAAAATTGTTGACGCCGTAGAAGATTGCCACTACGCTATTTCTACCGACGTGACGATGACCCAGAACTCCACCTCTACCGATAAGGACCGTGAGTGTCTGGCCGTTGTGCGCTTTGTAAGAGCCGACGGCACCTGGCAGTTCCGCCTGCACTCTACGGGTGAGGTGCGCTTGTACGACGGTACAACCACACTTATGGCCTCGGGTCAGGTGGATGGTATAGCCTTAAACAAGGTTGCAAATATGCGGGTTGAGCTGCGTGGCAACACCATTGTTGCCTTTGTAAACAACAAAGAGGTTCTCGCAGCCCAAACCACGGCAGAGGATATTACCCCGTATTTAGGCGTTGACGTATACAACGGTTCGGCCTACTTTGATAACTTTAAGGTTATCAAGTTAGAGAAAAAGTCCAAATGGGCTGCCAAATCCATTTACGTTGAAAACGACCTGGGCGAAAAGGTTACCTCTTACGCCGGCCGTGCCTTCAACCCGAAAAAATATTCCTTAAACGTTACTTATATCGACGGCGCCTCTAACTCCATTTTAATGACCGAGGATATGATTCAGGGCTACGACCCCAACAACAAAAAATCCCAAAACGTTAAAGTGGTTTACGGTAACAAGAGCGTAAACTTTGCCGTTACATATAAAGACTACATTTATTATAACGACTTTAGCAAGAGTATGTCCGGCGTTGTAAGCCAGGGCAACTCTTACGCAAAAACAAATGCCCCCTACGTGCATAAAAACGGTATGGTGTACGTGAACTACACCGTGCCTGAAAACAAAGCTTCGGTAAGCCGTTATTTCTATTTTAACGACAGTGCCGACTACGCCAACTACAGCGTTAGCGCAGACATTGCCATGTTAAGCGGTGACCAGGGTAAGGGCCAGTACGTGGGTGTTACCGCCCGTAACAGGTCCGGCCACTACTTCTCTTTGCGTATGGCCTATACCCTTGGCGGCCTTGAGATGCAGCTGCTGCACTATTACGATGGCCTGGGCAACAACAAAATTATGAAAACCTGGCCTCAAGGCGATTTGTTAAAGACTTTGGGTGAGGATGCTACCGCCATTAACTTTGGCACCCTGTATAACTTTAAGCTTGAGGTTATCGAAAACGAGCTGTACTGCTACTTCAACAACGTGCTCATTGGCACCGCTACCGAAACGGATGAAGCCTACACCTGCACCCCCGGTCCTGCCTCTGTATTCTGTATGAATACCAGCATGATTTTTGATAACGTATGCGTTACCCCGTTAGACAAGCGCTATATGACCGGCGTTGAAGTAAGGGGCGACAACGTAAAAGACGGTGTACTGCAGGTATACCAGGGCTTTGAGATTGACCCCTACTCCACAGAAATAGTTATCAACTATAACGACGGCTTCTTAGCCACCGAGCCGCTGTGGAGAGATTATATCGTTGAGAATTACGATCCTGCCGTGCTGGGCGAGCAAACGCTTACCGTTGAGTATAAAGGCGCCACCGCCAAGCTGCGCGTAAACGTTATCGACCGCCCGGATTACGTGGCTGCCTTTGCGGCCAAGGTAAAGGGCTTTAAAAAGGGTAGCCTCACCACCGCCGATTTATCGGCGCTGAATGAAATGGCAGCCTACCAAAAAACCCTGTCGTCTTACGAGTTTGAGCATTTAGACCAAGAGGTGCAAAAGGCCTACGCAGATTTAATAGCCGAAATGGACCGCTTGGAGAATGAAACCATTAAAGACGCAGATTTAATTTACTACAACGACTTTAACGATCCTAACGAATTTGGCGCAGGCACAACCTGGGAGCATTACGACCGTTCGGGCTACGTTGGCACCAGCAACGGTAACCTGGTTGTTGAAATGAATAAGCTTGCCTCTACCTCCTCTGCTTTGCTTGTTCAACCCGAGTCTTACGGTGAGATTAAATCCATAGAGGCCGACGTAATGCTGCTTTTACCGGCCACCCACCTTGCCCTGGTTGTTTACGACGTAAACGGCAACTATTATCACGTTCGCTTATCTAATAAGGTATTAGACGAGAACGGCGCCGTTATGCACACCATTCAGCTGTACAAAATGGCCAACGGCGGTCAAGTCAAGCTGCTGCAGGTATTTACCGCCAACAAGAACGTGGTGGTGGAAGAGGGCAAATGGAGCAACCTGCGTATGGATTTAGACAACGGCCTGATTTCTATGTACGTAGACAACGTTTTAATCGCCCAGTACGACGACAGCCAAGCCACTGACTATATTGTTGACGGTAGCGCGGGCTTCCGTATCAGCGAAAACGACGCTAAAATTGCCAACCTTCGCGTATACGGCACCAAAAAAGAGATGCCGAAGAACGATTACGTAAAACAAATTACCCCCACCGAGTATAAAGACGATTTTGAAGACGAAACCGTAGGCAAGAACCCCAGCCACTGGATTGAGGACAACTACACCGACTACTGGAAGGTCTTTAATAAGGGCGGTAATAAGGTATACGGCATCAGCAACCAAAAGGATTCCTGGACCTGGCTGCACGGCTTTGAAAGAAATCCGATTTACAATGCCAAAATTATGGTTACCAACGGCACCGGTAAAGCCGGCTTGTTGGCACGCGTAACCGATAAGGTATCTTACTTAGAAATGGGCTACGACTTTGCCCAAAAGAAATGGTACGTTGAGGCCGACGGTGGTGAAGACGTTGCCACCCAAACCTACTACGCCAAAGAGACCTCGGCCTTTACCTTAGGCGAGTGGCACGAGCTGGAAACTGTAGTTCAAGAAGCTACCGTAACCATTAAGTTCGACGGCAAAGAGGTACTTAGCTACGATGCCACAAAATACGCCACCATTGGCCGTATGGGCGCCTACGTTAAGGGCGGCGCCGACTTATACTTAGACGAGGTATACGTTAAGAGTGTAATCGGCACCGTATTCCAGGACGGCGTTTTAGAGTACGTAATTAACGGTGAAGACCGTATTGGTACTATGGAGCTGGAGGACCTGACCAACGACCATATTTTAGGTATCTACGGCTTTACCGATTACCTGATCGAGTCGTTTGACGGTGGCCAGACCTTTGAACCGGTAAAACCCGACAGCGCCTATTACGAAACCGACTTTGAAGGCGGTTACCCCAGTATTTTAGACTTGGGTAACGGCAAGTGGATGCGCATTATGAACGGTTACCTGTCGGAGGTTTCCTACGACAATATGGTTACCTGGGGCGAAACCAACGAGATTTATCCCGTTTTGGAGCGTTACGACCCCATTTACGGCAAAATGCTTTCTATGGTGCACACCAACACCTTAACCCGCTACAAAATGGCCGACGGTACTATGCGTATCTTCTGCCCGGTTGCCTTCCGTAACCTCAGCAGCACCGGCGGCGTTTTGGGTCACTACACCCGCTTCTTCTACACCGATGACGAAGGTAAGACCTGGCAAGAGGCCGAGAACGACACCCGTGATTTTGCCCCCATTTACAACAACTCTGTCTCGACCACCTATGCCGAGGGTAAGGTTGTTCAATGTGCCGACGGCACCCTGCGCTATTACCAGACCCGTAACGTGGTTGGCTGCGTAATTTATTTCGAGTCCACCGACGGTGGCGTTACCTGGGGCAACTTTGGCACCATCCCGTATATGCAGTCCCCCAAAGGCTCCTATAGTGTGGAGCAAGACCCCTACAACCCCGGCACCTACTATATGGCTTGGGTAAATACCTATCCCAACAACTTGGGTAATATTTTGCCCCGTACCC
>CAZUJI010000039.1:0-3877 GCA_964620235.1 uncultured Eubacteriales bacterium | reverse complement strand
AGCTTAGCCCGCACCACCGACGGTAAAAACTGGGAGTTCTTGACTGACGTAGACTACACCTCGGACTTCCACAGCGGCGAGCACAACAACATTCGCCAGATTGTTGACCCGAGCGTTTGCGTTACCGAGGATTACGTAAACGTTACCTTCTCCAGAGCATCTAAGCACGAAGACAACGTTTCGCACAACCACTTGTTGATTCGTTACTGCCGCTTGGAAAAGGATAAGTTAACCGCAAAAGCTTGGGACGATTCCACCATTTACGACTCTACACAGGCCGCTTCTATTAAGGTTGCTACCCTGCCGCAAACCAAGTTCGGTTACTCTGACCTGTTCAGCACCGCCGGCTTAGAGATTGAAGTAACGGCAATTAACGGCAACAAGACCGTTGAAGGTCCTAAGGAGTACGACATTGTTGTAGAGCCCAATATGTTTAAGCTGGGTAAACAAACCATTACCCTGTTAAGCAAGAACTACCTGTTTACCTCTTACGAGATTGAGGTTGTACCCAACTACGATTTGATTTGGACCATTAAGGGCAAGGGCAGCGTTGACCCCGACCCGGATGCCAAGCTCCGTATGATGGAGGGCGAAACCCAGACCTTTACCTTAAAGCCTGCAAAGGGCTACAAGGTTTCTTACGTAAAGGTAAACGGCGAAAAGGCCAAGATCAAAAAGAACACCTTTACCATCAGCAACGTGCAGGAGAACCAGGAAATCACGGTTTCCTTTGTGAAGCTGAGCTTTGTAGATTATCTGCCCTGGATTATTTTAGGCGTGGTTGTTGTGGCCGGCATAGGCGTGGGGTGCGTATTGCTCATTCCGCGGCTTAAAAAGAAAAAGGCCGCAGGCGAGATGGAGGACATCTCCTCCAGCAGCGAAACGCCCAGTGACGAAAACTAAGAATGGAGGTAATAACGATGAAAAAAATGTTACGTAAAATTTTAGCCGTATTAGTTGTATTTTCCGTAGTGCTTTCGGTCGGTATTATCGCCATGCAGGGCGGTACCCTGGCCGACAACGGCATTTATTATCAAAACGACTTTAGCGGCGCGTTAGACGAAGGGAATTGGAGCAACGCCTCCAAAATGTCGGTGTCTGACGGCACCCTGAAGATCACCGCTAAAACCTACTTAACCTTAGCCTCTACCAAAAACCTGAGCAACTACGTTGTAGAGGCGAAGGTATCTATGGATGATACCAATCGCACCGTTAAAGCGCCCACTGCCGGTATTGTTATGTACACCGACAGCAGCAATAACGGCTACGAGCTGACCCTGCTGCGGTCGTACTCGGAAAAAACCGGTGGTAGACTCAACGGCAGCTACGTGCGTTTGTACGACCGCATTGCTAACACGGGAGTTTCCGCCAATACCGATATGATGTACGATCAGATCGAGAACAACGTGCAATATACCTTAAAAATGGTAATTATCGACAACAAGATCGACTGTTACGTAGACGGCACGCTGGTAAAAAGCTACGATAACCTTTACACCGGCGGCGGCGTAGGCTTAAACGCCAACAGCTGTGTGGCCACCATTGACGATTTAATCGTTCGTAAACCCACCGCAGCCGAGGGTGGCGAGGTTTCCTCCAACGTAACCTCAACCCCCGATTCCTCTGCACCGGCCGGATCTTCTGAGGTTTCTTCGACCGTAACCTCTAACCCCACCTCCTCTGAGGCTTCTTCCACCGTTACCTCCGCCGGTTCTACCTCCTCGGGTAGCGGCTCTAACGCCTATTTTGAAGATAACTTCAACAGCGGCGCAATTACCGGTTGGAACAAGACCGGCACCGTTGCCGACGGTAAGTACGTGGTAAGCAGCGCAAACTGGGCAGACGCAGCCGCTCTGTTAACCTACGGCGACTACACCGTAGAAGCCGAGGTTGCGTTGGATCCGTCCAGTGAAAGCGCCACCAGCACCGCAAACGAGATGGTTGCCGGTATTACCGGCCGTGTTAGCAACAAAGCTAAAAACGCTTACGAGCTGACCATGGGTTATGCTCGGAGTAAAGCCATTAGCCAGGCGCCCGACATTGGGGTAGGCGAGCTGTTCCTGCGTTTGTACAGACGCGGCGATAGCGACAACTCCGCTTACTTAGGTTACGTTTCTGTAGCCGACGTGCTGGGTGTAAGCTCTGTGGCGAAGGATAGCAAGCATACCATTAAAATGGTATTTGTCGGCTCTACCGTTAAATGCTTTGTAGACGGTAAGCTGGCTATGGTAGTTACCGACACAGTGCATACTGCCGGTACCGTAGGCGTGCGTGCTTCCTCCATTACGGCAAATATGGACAATTACGTAATGCGCCCCAGCACCCAGGCCGAAATTGACGCCGCGCTCAGCGGTAGCAACACCTCCTCGGGCAGCACCTCCTCGGGCAGCACCTCTTCGGGTAGCACCTCCTCGGGTAGCACCTCCTCCGGTTCTACCTCTTCGGGTAGCACTCCCGGCGCCTATTTTGAAGATAACTTCAACAACAACAAGACTACCGGATGGGAAAAATCCGGCACCGTGGTAAACGGCAAGTATAAAGTAACCACGCAAAACTGGGCCAAAGACACCAACCTGCTGACCTATAGCGATTACACCGTAGAGGCAGAGGTTACCTTAGACCCGACCTCCGTTAGCGGCACCGCAAACGAGATATGTACCGGTATTTCCGGCCGTTCCAGCTCCCGCGCTGCCAATGCTTACGAGCTGACCATCGGTTACATCCGTGAAAATACGCTTTCCAGAGCCCCCGGCATTGAGGTTGAAGAATTGTTCCTGCGCTTGTACAGACGCGGCAACAACGACAACTCTGCGTACTTAGGCTACGTTTCGGTAGCCGACGTGCTGGGTGTGGACTACGTTGAGTTAGATAGCACCCATACCATTAAAATGGCCTTTATCGGCTCTACCATTAAGTGCTTTATTGACGATAAGCTGGCTATGGAGATTACCGATACCGTGCACACTGCCGGTACCGTAGGCGTGCGTTTTGCCACCATTCACGCGTATGTGGATAACTTTGTTATGCGCCCCACCACCCAGGCTGAAAAAGACGCCAAGGTGGTAGACAACTCCGTGCCCCCGGTAATGCCCGAGGCCGACAAGAACGGTGTGTACTACGCCACCGATTTTGAAGACATCTCGGTTATCCAAGACACCAACTGGAGCACTCCCATTGCCAATATGCAAGACGGTATGGCTGTGCTTAGCACAAAGCTGGGCACCAAAAGCAATACCATTGGCAACCCCAACTTTACTTTGTTGAAGGATTACGTTGTGCAAGCAGACGTGGTTATCGACCCTGAGTCTGTGGCCAGCATTTCCAACCCCGTGTTCTCGGTAATTGGCCGCATAGGCAGCAACGGTAACGGTTACGAATTGGGCTTATTAAGCAATACAACGGGTACTACCCATAAATTGCGTTTGTATGACCGTAACAATTCCGCAACCGTAGCCGAGGTTGAAGTAACCGCCGAGCGTGGCAAGGCATACACCCTGCGCCTGGTGATGATTGGTGATATCATTCGCGGTTATTTTGGCGAAGAAAAGGTGATTGAGGTTAAAAATACCACCTTTACTGCCGGTACTGCCGGTTACAAGATCAACGGTATTGACGGCTTCCTGCAAAACTACATCATCCGCAAGCCCACCGCCGCCGAAATTAAGGGCGAGGGTGGCGCCATTGTGGGCGGCAACGGTAGCACGCCCAACACCGGCGACCGCACCCTGTATACCGTATTTGGCGTAATTGCCGTACTGGTACTGTGCGCAGCCGTGCTTTTGGTGTTAACCCGCCGCAAAAAGCAAAACTAAAATAAAAAAATAGGATGCCGCAAGGCATCCTATTTTTTTGTATAACGAAAACGCAGCGAACCGTC
>CAZUJI010000038.1:0-9410 GCA_964620235.1 uncultured Eubacteriales bacterium | reverse complement strand
GGCGAAATGGGCAAACTTAACTTCACTTGGTCAGCAAGACCAAACTTCACTGTGAGCAAAGCGAGCAACTTCACTTTTGCGTTAGCAAAAACTTCAATTCACAAGCTGAAAAAGAATATGCTGCTTTTCCGCAAGTATTTATCTTTCTCAAAGTATATAACCCACTATGACACTTTCACAATCCTTGTGCAAAGTGTCGTTTGTTTTGTAAGAATAAAAACGAGAGAGACAACTTCTTTACAAAGTGTCTCTCTCGGTCAAGCCTTCTTTCTTGGTTACATCACCAATTCGATATCCATCATTTTGCAGAAGTCCCGTAGGGCCTCTACATGGTCGCCGTAGGCCACGATTACGTGCTGGCTGTATACGGTTTGGGCAAACTGCGGTACGGTACAAGAGATGGGAAACACCTCTAAGCTGGGCAGCTGCGGGGCGGGGTCGTCCCACCCGCACTCGTTCCAGGCGGGGGGTGTTTTGGCATCGGCGGTGTACACGTGCATTTTGTAGCTGCCGCCCATATAAGCCAAGCGGGCGCAGGTAACAAAACCGGTTTTTACCTTAGATACGTTGAGCAAGCTGGCGTTTAACAGGCCAAAGGCGGCGGGCAATACGGTAACGTCACCCTCGGTTGCCGCTTTGGGCACAAAGTCGGGCACGCCAATGAGCATAGAGTCTTCAAAAAACTCGTAGTACTCTAAATAGGGTACGGTCTGCCCCGAAATATATTTCATAATCAGCTGGGTAACGGCGCCCATCACGTCGTTTTCGGGCACGGTGAGAATATTGCAGTAATGCTCTAACAGCATAAACACCATTGCAGGGGGGAAGCCCTCTAACTTCTTCATACCGTCTACGTCAATTAAAGTAATGGCCTCCCAGCCACGCTCGTTGATTTTCTTTACAATGGCCAGAGCGTATTTTACACCCTGCTCGATAACGCTGTCGTCGCAGGGCTTTTTAAATACCCAGTTTGCTTTTACAAAGGCCACGCCTGCGGCAACTTGGGCGGCATCTAAGGTGTCAATGGCGCGCACCATTTCCAACATCTCGTAGGGCTCAACCTCTACGCCGATTTGCCCCCGCATGGATTGCCCCTCGTATTGGGTGCCGTACAAAAGCATATCGCGGTAGCCCATGGTACCCACCCGAGCACTGCGCAGGCTGTACCGCGCGTTGGCGGCGGCAATAAAGGAGGCAATGGCGTCCATCGGCCAGGGCTTGTCGATAATATTATACACGTACTTAAAGGTGTAACCCAATGCCTC
Organism: uncultured Eubacteriales bacterium; assembly: GCA_964620235.1. Classification (GTDB taxonomy): domain Bacteria; phylum Bacillota; class Clostridia; order Oscillospirales; family Acutalibacteraceae; genus CAZUJI01. The sequence continues at coordinate 8,145 of CAZUJI010000038.1, read as the reverse complement.
AAAGGCGGGGCGCAGGGCGGTGGTACCGGCCTGCTCAGCGGTGGTAATAATTCGGCCGTTCTCTTTCCAGCCGCAAAGGCCCCACAGCACCATAGGAATATGGCGGAAATGGTCGGTAACGCGAATTACGGCGTGGGTGGGCACCCAACCGGCTACGCAAACCACCAAGCAGCTTAAATCCAAACCTGCCAGCTTGCCGTAGGCAGCGTCGGCGGTTTCGTAGGCGGGGTCGTCAATCACCAGGCCACCGTCTACCACACCCTCTACCCTTTGCTGTAAGGCAGCCAGGGCTTCGTCGTGCTTGAGTTGTAAACGCTCAATGGGGGTGTTTACCTCGCCAAAACAAATAAATCCGATTTTATGCATTGTTGTTTCCTCCGTCTTGCCATAATTTGTTGATTTCGTTTAAGGTATTTCGCACCAAAACGTCGCCACCCTCGTGACCCACGTTACCGCTGGAAATGTAAGCGCTGTAGTGGCCGCCCTTTTCAGCCTTTTGGGTGGGTAGATAGCCGCCCGAGCCGCTGCAAAGCTGAATAATAAAGGTCTGCTTGGCCGGGCTGCGGGCCTTAATGCGGTTGCCGTAGTCTAAAAACAGCTCAAAGGGGTTGGTGGCCATTGCAATGTCGCCCAGGCGAATAATATGGTACTCAATGGGGTATACCTCGGTAAACTGTTGCTCGCGGTAGCGCTTGATTGTGCCGGTGTGCACGTACATTACCGCATTGTCTTCAAAATTCACCTCGTCCTTTTGGGCGATTTTGGCGGCATAGTATTCCATCTCGCGCAAAGCAAGGTTGTAATCGGTTAAAGTGGCCTTGCGCAGGGGCAGGTCTAAGGTAAGGGCCTTGTGACAGAACAAGCCGTCCTGCTGCAGGTCGGTAACCTCTTCTAATACCGACAAAATCTCGTTGGCTACCCGCTTGCCCACACGGTTACAGCCGCTGATATCAAACATCGAGGGGTCGGCCTTGCGCTCTAAGGGGAAGGGTCGGCGAATGTTGGGGTCGTCAATGGGGGACTCGGGCTGTACCCAGCGCACTAAATCGCGGGGGCATTGGTCGCCGCCGGCGCCACCTAAGCCTAAAAGATAAATATGGTCGCCCAGCTTTTCACGAAGCAAGGCCTTGGTCTTGCCCCAATAATCGGCCGAGATAAAGCTGCGATGCTCTAAAATTTGGCTGGGGCAGGCAATGTTGGCCACCACACCGGTTAGATTCTTTTGCTTGTCAAAGGTGTATAAAAGCTCAATGCCCGAGTCGTTGCCACCCTCTAAGGCGGTAAAGTTGGCGGTGTTTACGTCGCCCCACATTTGCGCCGAGCCGTCGTCGTAGGCTACGCGGCGGCACATACCCACTGCGGCGCGGCCAAACTCGTTGGCGTAGTAGGCCTCGGCCCGATTCTCCCAAGCGCGCTTGGCGGCAAGGGTGATTTTTTGTACCACTAAATCCCGCGCCTGCTCGGGAGTAATTACGTCGTCATCGGCGCTGACCAAGGGGGTGTATTGCTTTTCGGGCGGTAAAAACTCGGCCATAATGGCTTGGTTTACGGCAAAGCCGGTATTGGGCGCCGCAGGCAGCACCAAAGAGGTGTGGGTGTGGGTAGCGGCCACCACCAAGGCCTTAGGGTCTACCTCGGGGCAAATGCGGGCAAATTCCTCTCTTGCCAGCTGCAGAATGTAGCCCTCTAACGCGGCTAAGTCGGCCGACATTAAAATCAGCTGCTCCCGGCCCGATTGTACCGCCATTGCCGTTACGGTAATGGGGGACTCTACGTACTGAGAAATACGCTCGTAAAACTGACCGTCTAAACGGGTCTTTTTGTCGGGCACAAGGCTTTCTTCTGCCCAACCAATCTGTAGTTGCATAAACCGTTCACCTCATTTATAAATTCCCTTTACTTTTTGGGGGCTCTATGTTATATTTTATTTAATGATTTTGCTTATTTCAACGCAGATATTGCTCAAAATATGCACTATATTGCAAAGGTGGCCCGTTATGGAGAAAGAGATTATCCCCTTTGAAGAAAAAGAAATCCCCCTGCACATCAACCGCCTGGTTATGCAAAGCGGCGGCAGCTATCGGGGTATGCACGCCCACGTGGCCGCTGAGGTGATTCTGGTGCACCGTGGCGAGCTGTGCTGCACTATGGCCAACGGCACCGTTACGGCGGGGGCCAACCAAATTCTTATGGTCAACAGCAACGTAGGCCATAAATTGACTGCTGCCTGGGCCGAAATCACCTATTTGCAATTGGGCAGCGCCCTGTTTCGCGAAGCGGCCGACACCCCCTTTTCTGCCCTGCAGGCCTTTGTGTCCCATAACAAGGCTAAGCCCTATATGCTGTTTAGCCGCAATAGCGCGTTAGAGGCAATTTTAGCCAAAATTTTGCAGCGGTATGCCCAGCATCAGCCCCACAGCCGCCGTTATTTAAAGGCCTATCTTTACGAGCTGGTGGCCTTTATGTACGAGAGCGGGTTTATTGCCGCTGCGAGCCTTTCGGCCCAAAATCTTAAAAAAATTGAGGCGGCGGTTGCCTATATAGACGCCCATTTTAAAACCCAAATTACGTTAGGGGCCCTCTGCAGGGCGGCAAGCTACAATAAATTTGCCCTGTGCCACGCCTTTAAAGAGGTTACGGGGGCAACAGTGTTTGAATACGTTAATTATTTGCGAATTTATCACGCCGCAGAAAAGCTAAAGCAAAAGCACAGCACCATTTTAGAAATTGCCACCGAGTGCGGCTTTTCATCGGCCAGTTATTTTCATAGGGTATTTAACAGCGTTATGGGCTGTTCTCCCTCGGCGTACCGCAAATTATTGACCCAAAGCAACGTTTTTTAACCCACGCAAAAAGGCTTGACCGATTGGTCAAGCCTTTTTCATCTTTACAATATTTTTGCCTCGTTGGGGGTTACTCCTTAAAAAACGCCTCCTCTGCCGCGGCGCATAAATAGTGGTAAATGGGCAGGTGCAGCTCTTGAATTTTAAAGGTCTCACTCTCAGGGGCAATAATGCAAATATCGGCCACCTCGTTCAATTTGCCGCCGTTACCGCCGGTTAAGGCGAGCACCGTAAGCCCCAAGCCCTTGGCCACCTTGGCGGCAGTGTATACGTTTTTGGCGTTGCCCGAGGTGCTCAGAGCCAGCAAAATATCCCCCGCTTGGCCCAAGGACATCAGCGACTGGGCGTACAGCAGCTCGGGGTCTACGTCGTTGCAAAAGGCGGTGTTTAGGGCGGGTATGGCGGGCAGAGCAATGGCGGGCAGACCACCCTGCAACTTGTTTAACAGTTCTTCCTCTAATCGGGGAGCGTTGGCCTGCATTTGGGCCTTTTGCTCGGCAGATAGGGGCCGCTTTTTCAAAAACCCCTTCATCAGCTCGCCCACAATGTGGTCACAGTCGGCGCAGCTGCCGCCGTTGCCGCACAAAAGCAGCTTGCCGCCCTTTTGGTAGCAGGCAATAATGGCATTGGCAGCCGTTTGTATTTCGTTTTTACAGCCTTGTAGCTGGGGGTAGCGGGTTAAAAGTTCGTTTAACATCATTTTCACCTCATAATAAAGCCACTGCAACAGCGGCGTAATCTCCGATTTGCTCGCCCAAGGCGGCGGGCACTACCTTGCAGCACCCGGCCGAAAGCGCCAGCGCTTCTTTCTCGATTACCTTTTTGGTGTGTTCCCACAAAAGGTCGTGGCTGCGGGCAAACACGCTGCCTATAACGATTTTTTCGGGGTTGAGCAGGTCAATTACAATAGAAAGCCCCTTGCCCAAATAGGTGCCGCAGGTGCGGTAGACCTCCATAGCGGTGGGGTCGCCCCGTCGGGCGGCGTCGGCAACGGTTTTGGCCGTTACGTGGGCGGGGGAGTCCCCCTTTTTAAAGTATAGCGGGTAGTTGCCCTGCTGCGCCTGCTCTAAGGCGAAGGTATACCCCAATTGGGCAATGCCGTTGCCGCTGCAAAAGCCTTCAAAGGAGCCGGACTTGCCAAAGCCCACCGGCCCGTGGTCGGCCAAGCGGATGTGGCCTAACTCGCCGGCGTTGTCGTTGGTGCCGCTGTACAGCCTGCCGTCTAAAATCAGCCCCGCGCCCAGGCCGGTGCCAAAGGTCATAAACACCATATTTTTGCAGCCCTTGCCGGCACCGAATTTCCACTCGGCTACCGCGCAGGCGTTGGCATCGTTTTGCAGCCTTACGGGCACACCGTAGTGTTGCTCTATCTGCTCTACAATGGCAATATCGTTCCACCCCGGCAGGTTGGGTGGGCCCAAAATTACCCCACGGGCTGAGTCTAAGGGCCCCCCGCAGGAAATGCCCACGGTATCGGGGGCTTGGTCTAAAATCCCGTCGGCCATTTCAATCAGCTTGTCAATCATTGCTTCGGGAGAAATATGAAGCTCGGTGGGGCATTTCTCTTTTTTAAGCAGGGTAATCTCCGCCCCGTCCCAACGGGCGGTAACCACGGCGCACTTGGTGCCGCCGATATCAAAACCCAATACGTACATCGCGTTCCTCCAAAAGATAAATGCTTTTAAACGTATTGTAGCACATTCTGTCAAAAAAGTATAGAAAAAATTACACTTTACGGTTTTTTCACTTGCAAAGCGGTGGGCAAGGGTGTACAATACAAGTAGTATTTTTTTGGAGGTAATCGTATGTTTCAAGTTGGTTTTGCAAGAGTAGACGTAACCCCGCCGTTGGGCACCCCCCTTACCGGGTATTTTCAAAAGCGGTGGGCCGACGGTGTTTTAGACCCCATTGAGCTGAACGCTTTGGCCGTTACCGGCGGTGACGACACCGTTTTAATTATTACCGGCGATTTTATGTACACCCCCTTAGAGGCGATGACCAGGTACCGCACCTTGGTGAGCGAAGCCACCGGGGTGCCCGTAGACCACGTTATGATACAGTCTATTCACCAGCACACCTCTACCACGCCCAACCGAGAAACGTTGGTGGATTTTCCCGATTATTTGTCGATTTTAGAGCGCAAATACTGCGACGTGGCCCGTATGGCCTTAGACGACCGCGCCGAGGCCACGCTGGCCCTTGGCCAAAAAGAAACGGCCGAGCCGGTATCCTTCGTACGCCGTTTTCGTATGAAGGACGGCACCACCGCCACCAACCCCGGCTTTTTAAACCCCAATATTTTAGAGCCGCTGGGCAAGGCCGACAACACCGTGCGTTTGGTTAAAATTATGCGCGAGGGCGCTAAAGATATTGCCCTTGTAGGCTTTGCCACCCACCCCGACACCATCTCGGGCAACAAATTTACGGCCGACTGGCCCGGCTTTGTGCGCCGCCAGACCGAGCAGGCCTTAGAAAACGTGCATTGTATATTGGTTAACGGCTGTCAGGGCGATACCAACCACTTTAACGTTAAAAAAGCGCGCCCCTCTTCCGTTGCCGAGGTGCGGTATGAAACCACCCGCCAAATGGCTCAAAAAATTACCGACAAGGTGTTAGAGCTGTGGACCGAAGCCACGCCCGCCCCTGCAGGTAAGATTTCGGCGGCGTATACCGTTATAAATATCCCCTGCAACACCGACGGTATAGAGCGTATTGAAGAGTGCAAGGGGCTTTTAGACTATATTGGCACCCCCGAAGGCGGCAACAAATACACCATGGCCGACAGAGGCGAAATTCGCCGCATCGCCAATATGGAGAGATTAAATCTCTTCCACAAGGTGCCGGTGGCTATGGTAGCCTTTGGCCCGGTAGCCGTGGTTGGCTACGGCGGCGAGCCCTTTACCGAGTACGCCGACGTGCTGCGCGAGGCCTACCCCGATTTGTTTATTTTAACCGCCTGCAACTGCGACGGCGCCCAAGGGTATCTGCCCTCGCTCTCGGCCTTCCAAGAGGGCGGCTACGAGGCGCGCTCCTCTAACTTTACCCCCTCGGTGGCTCCCAAAGCCCAAGGCGCCGCTAAAGAGATGCTGGCAGCCCACAGTAAAGCCCTGTAAAAAACCATAAGGCAGTATTTTCTTTAAAAGTGGAAGTTTTACGTTAAAAGCACCCCTTACGCTACGGCGTATGGGGTGCTTTTGTTTGAGAAATAAGCATTTTCCTATGGGATATACGTTCTGACTTTAGGGCTTTTTCTTTTTTAAAAAGGTGGCGGTGATGCCGGCCGCAGCGGGAACGGTAAGCACAATGCCAAAGGTGCCGCAAATGCCCTGAGCGAGCTCTATAGCCAAATAGTTGGAATTTATCAGCTGGTTGAATTGCACCTGGTAGGCCGTAAAGATCAACAGCGTTACAAAAGCGCTGCCGGTAAAGGCCAAAATCAAGGTGTTGGTCATGGTACCAATCACATCCCGCCCAATGGCTAACCCGGACCGAAACAGGTCCTTGGCGCCAAGCTCGGGGTTGTGGCTGTGCAGCTCGTACAAAGCCGACACAATGGACATAGCAATATCCATAATCGCGCCCAAAGAGGCAATAATTACCCCGGCAAACAGCAATTCTTTAATTTGCAGGCCGGTGCTGCGCTGAATCAGTACTAAATTCTCGGCGGCGTCCACGCTAAAGCCGTTGATATGCAATATCCGGGACACCAGCCAAAACAGCCCTGCCGCCGCCACCAGACCGGCCATGGTAGCCAAAATAGCGGCAAAGGTCTTTTTGCTTTGCCCGTTTAAGAACAGCAGCGTTACCGCGGTGGACAAGGCGGCGCACACCAAAGCGGTGACCACCGGCGAATAGTCCGAGAAGATCATCGGCAACAGCCAATATACAATTAAATACAAAGAGTAAAGCAACGCCGCAATGGCTTTAATGCCTTTTTTGCCGCCAACGCCTAAAATGGCGGCCACCAAAAGCAACCCACAGCCCACAAGGGGCAACCCGCGGTCGTAATTGTACACCGTGTAGTAGGGCGCCGCGTTGTTGGGGGTGTCGGCCTTAATAATAACACCGTCACCGGCTTTCAGCAAAATATTGCTAGTGTTGGTTAAATAATTGGTGACCTCTATGCTTTGCCCTTTGTCGGGGCTCTGCAACAGCTCTACCGTCAGCTCCTGGGTGCCCAACCACAGCTTTTGCACTTGGTCGTATTTTAAATTTTCGCCCCCGATCTGCACCACTTTTGCCCGGTGGAACTGCAACGTATCGGTGTCGTACATAGCGTAGGTCTCCATCCCAAACCGGCGGAATAAGACCGTGGCCAACAGGGTAACCACCAACAACATAAGCACCAAGGCGTATTTTTGAAACCGGCCCCAAACCGCACCTTTAGGCGCGTTATGGGCCTTTTTTTCTTTCATTCGTATCCCTCCGATCAAGTGCACAAAGGCGTAAGCCAAACCGTCTATTTGACTTACGCCTTCTATATAAAATGATAGCACGTTTTGATTTGAGAATCAAATGATTTTTACGTGATTGGTTTTAGTGGGTAGGTGTCGGGGAAGAAGGTGTACATCAGCAGGTATACTGCGTCAGCATCGGTGACTTTATTGTCATCATTAAAGTCTCCCACGACGTACTCGGGAGCAAGCTCGCGCACCGCACTGCACACATTACAATCTAAATCCTGGTCATCGTCGTATATGTGGTCAGACGCTTCGCGGCTCTCGCCACACGCGTTACAATCGGTATCGCAATCGTTGTCGTAAGTATGCTCTGTTTCGCGCACGTCGCCGCATACGTTACAATCGGTATCACAATTGTTATCGTAGGAATGGCCTGCATCCCGTACGGTACTGCAAAGGTTGCAATCCGCATCGCAATCGTTGTCGTATTGGTGGGCGTCGTCTTGGCATACCGTTGTGGTTTTATGGATGGTAATGCGGTCCATCTCGGTCAGATCGTCGGCAAAGTAGGTAACGATGTCAAACTTGGTGTCGGTCACCTCTACCACCGCAAAGGTGCGGCGGCTGGATTGGTCAAACACCGCGGCGTAGGGGGCAGAGGATAATTTAATACCGTTGTATTTGCTACCGCTGGCCGAGTTGGCGGTGATGTATAAAATGCCGGTGGGGTCGGTGACGCTGTTTTGTACACCGTTTGCGCTGTCGGGCTCAAAACCGTTCATCATATAGCTACGGGTGTAGCAGTGGTCGTGACCCATCAGCACAACGTCAATATCCAATTCGGTAAAGGCCGGCACCAGTTCTTGCCGCAGGGTCAAAACGGCTTCGTCCTCAGCGTGTAC
>CAZUJI010000037.1:0-9414 GCA_964620235.1 uncultured Eubacteriales bacterium | reverse complement strand
ACCCAAAACCCCACAAAATTCTACTCGTTTTAGGTCGTAGAATTTCCTCGTGGCTCGATTTTGGCTGTGCGAGGCACAAAGCACAGCCAATACTTTGTGTATTGGCGAGTATTTTAACGAAGTATAGACGAAAATCCGTCCGCGGAAATCAGGTTCGGATTATTCGTGTTTGCTTAGGGGGACCAAAGATGCGAGAATACGAACGTCAAATACAAAAATATACCAGCATCCTGCCGCATATGCGCGAGCGGGTGTTTGCGGCATTGGCTTTGTTGCTTGTGGCCGCAGTTATGACCGTCTCGGCCTCTTTTGCTTGGGTTGTGCTTTCGGTCAACCCCGAAATTAAGGGCTTGGCCACCACCATTTCGGCCAACGGCAACTTAGAAATTGCTTTGGCCAACGGCACCACCATTACTCCGCCCGGGGCCTCGCAGGTGGGCGACGGCGGCAAGAACTTGGTAGAAAAGAACATTACCTGGGGTAACCTGATCAACCTGGGTGATGCATCCTACGGCTTAGAGCATATTACGCTGCGGCCGGCCACCCTGAATAAAAACGACCTTATCGGCCAGCCGTTGTACGGCGCATCCTACGGCGCCGACGGCCGTGTAGAAACCTTGGTAAAAGACTATGCCTACGCCTACTGGAACGCGCAAAACAGCGTATTCAGCGCCGACCAGGTTCGTTACGGTGTGCGCACCGTATCCTCGGTAACCTATACCGAGGTGGGCGGCAATTTAGCCTTAACCCAAGCGGTAGAGGCGGCTGACGCAGCCGTTATCACCGCAAAATCCGGCGTGAAGAGCATAATTAACGACCCGGCGCTGCAAGACCTGTTGACCCTGGTGGGCGATTACGTGCAGGCCCAAATTGATGAAAAAACCTCCGGCGACGGTGTTGAGCCCGTGGTATACGTAAGTGATAACCAGGTAAAATCCATACACTATTTAATGGGCGAGCTCAAGGTGAATATAGAGGATTCGGCCAACGCCTTAGCCGCAATCTATAATATTGCTATGCTGCGCCACGCCGGCCAAAGCTATATGGCCGAGAATAAATTTACCGGCGAGTATTTGCTGACGGCTACTACGGCCGAGATTCAGACCAAGCTGGCCACAAAGAACGGCGGCGAGGTTATTGTTGCGCCGGCTATGCTTAGCCAGCTGTGGCAGCTGCGCACAGATTATACTACCATCATTGACGATATAGAATATATCGGTAGCTTAATCGGCCGTGGCGACGTCGTATACCGCGACCTTGAAAAAACCGGCGCCCCCGCCATTGAGACCTACGTTTGCCATATTGCCGACGTTACCAGCTGTACCATCGACGGTACACCCATTGGCTCTTTAAGCGCCAGCAGCGCTATGGGTATGCTGTTTGGCAAGAAAAGCATTGTGATTACCAAGGGTATTTTCCAAAGAATGGATAAATTTACCGGTGCCGAGGCCAAAACCGATAATTACTTAAGCGTTAAGGTTATGGGCACTACCGTGCAGGGCAAGGTTTCTACCAGCGCCGCTGCCCCCTTTGTGTTGCCCACCGAGCAAGAAACGGCCTTAGGGTCAGATACCAGCTATAAGGGCAGCGACCCGGTGGCGCAGGATACCTACGGTATGGCCTTAGACTTCTTCCTGCGCACCAACGCCCCCGGTAGCCATTTGGTGCTGCAGGGCAGCCCCGTATATGCCGAGCGGGAAGAAACCGCCACCGCTACCATAGGCACCAACGTGTATAACCTGTACAAGGTTACGGCGGGCGACGAGTCACAAACCGCCTATTTAGATACCAAAACCAACACCTACTACGCTTACGACACCGTAACGGAGTCCGCAGGTCTTGCCCTTGGCACCACCGACGAAATTACCGATGCCACCTTAATGACCAAAACGGTAAAATACGTGGTGGGCTACAGCGGTGTAAACCGCGTTTGGGATGAGGACGAGAGCGCCTTTATCGACGGCGACAGCACCACCCAAGGCGCCGGCAGCTGCTACACCTTCTACGCTTCCTCGCCTGAGGACCAGGAAAAGGCCATTGAGCTGCTGCAATACCTGCGGGTGGCCTTTGTAGACCAAAACGGTCAGCTTTTGGCCGAGGCCTACTTAAACACCCAGGATAAATTCGAGCAAACCGGTAAGGTAACCATTCCCTTAGTGTTAGAGGAGCAGGAGAATGCCGTTACGGGCCCCAACGGCACCAAAATCAACACCATTACCGCCCTGCCGGTAAACACCCCCACCTTTGTTACCGCATTGGTGTACTTAGAGGGCTCCACCCTTTCTAACGATATGGTTCTGGCCGCCGGTGAGATTCAGGGTCAGTTGAATATTCAATTTGGCACCACCGCCGATTTGGATGCTATGGATGACCCCGAGCAAATGCAGGCCAAGTGCTACGTTTCGGCCACAATGGACGGCAACGGCACCACCATTCCCTTTGATACCGCTACCGCCGACCAACTGAAAAAGCAGGTAGAGGTTACCGTTACCGGATATAATCCCCAAAAGGTAGAAGCCTACTTCTTGCGAGAGATCAACAGCTATCAGGGCGTTCGTCAGGGTAAAATGACCTTTACCAAAAACGCCGAAGGCAAATGGGTGGGCGAGCATCAGTTTACCTATCCGGGTAAATACGTGCTGCGCGACGTACTGTTAGACGGCGTTACCTACGAGTTAGACCACGATCCCATTACCTTTACCGTAGAGGGCTTTACCATTACCGACGTATCTTGCCCCCACGACGGCAAGACCTATATGACCACCAACCGGTATTTTGATACCTCGGTGAGCATGACCTTTGCCTCCAGCGACCTTTCTAAAATGCCTTCGTCGGTGAAGGGCGCCTTTATTCATACCGAAACGGGCGACCGCACCACCGTTTACTTTACCAACACCAGCGGCAGCACCTGGTCGGGCGAGGCTACCTTCTCTACCTCGGGTGAATATCGCTTAGAGTACGTAGAGTTAAACGACCAGTATACCGGCTTGGCTGAGGAACAATTCGTTTCCATTAAACTGTATTTAGGTCTTACCACCAGCGTATTTACCGGTGAGACCAATTTGGCCTTAGAGGACGGTCAGCCCCGCGACGTAGAGGTAACTATGAACGTTCAGACCGACAAGGGCGACCCCATCACCGGGCTGACCGGCGTATGGCTGCAGTATTCCAACAACGGCTCTAATATTCAAGAAAACGGCGTTGGCGCCGGTATGGTTTGGAGTGCTCAGCGTAAGGCCTACGTGGGTACCTTCAGATTAACCAAGGGTGGTATTTACAACTACCACTACGCCTCGATTAACATCGATGGCGAGCTGAACTATCTATACACCGCCGCCACGGCACCCACCATTACCGCTATTTCTACCACACCGGCACGTTACGTCAGCAAAGACGGCTTTGGCGAGGTATTTACCCTGACCAACAACGCCGCCTTTACGGTGCGTATGCGCGGTGCCGATTCGGCGACCGTAGATGCCGAGCTGAAGAACGAAAAGGGCAATACCTATTACGTTCGTGGCGTACCCGCCGTGCAGGGCAACGAGCAGGTGTTTACCTTTACCGTACCCTTGGTTGAAGGCAGACAAAGCGGCACCTGGAGCCTGCAGGGCTTGTATTTAACCAACGTCTACGGCGGCGTGAACACCAGCTTGTACAACGCGCCTATTGAAGACGGCCCCGATACGGCCACCGACGATAAGCCGCTGTACACCGTAGGCAGCAACTACTACCGCCGCTGGTTATACTGGCCGCTGAGCGAGATGACCGCTGAGGACGAGAGTGATGCCAATAAGTCCGGCACCCTTACCGTAGTAAATAATATTGAAGTTGCGGTTACCGATGCAGCCGCAAATCAAGACAAAGATTTTGGTAAAGACGCCGACGGCAACGTAACGGCCACCTTTGGCACGTCCCACGTTTTGACCGATGCCATAGAGCTGCAAATTACCGCCGGTAACGATAAGAGCCCGTTAAGCAACTATGGCTTGACTGTAACCGATGCAAAATTAGTTTATAGCTACGACCGGACGAGTGTAAAAGAAGTTGGCAACGGCGTAATTACCAACGCCTACGGCGGTTATACCGTAACCCAAAACTGGAATGATATTACCTCGGTATCTAAGGATGTAGAATTTAACAGTATTTCCGCCGCGGCGGGGGATGCGACCAAGTACTTGTTGGCGCCGCCTGCAGGGGCAACGTTCACCGTTGCCGGCCGATACGCTGCCACCGGCGAATTGCTGCTGACATTGAGAGATACCACCGGCACCACCGTGCAAATAAAACAAGCAGCGGCCGAGTTGGCTACACCCACCTACTCGGTATGGTCAAAAGCGCCTACGGCTAAGTTTGTTTCTACCGACCCGAAGGTGGGCGAGCAGTTTGATATTATTAAAGATGTCAACGGCGGTGACGAAAACAATATTACAAAGGGTAGCAACTCTATCTCGTCAGACGGGCTGCACGTTACTTGTTATTATAAAATCAGCACCAGTAACGTAATGGGTTGTACTGTATGTAGCGGTGGTACACCGTCAAAGGTAACCGCCGAGTTAATAGACGCGGGCAACTTTAAAACAGGTTCGTTTACGGTAAACTCTACAGGTAACTTTGAAAACGTTGTGTTTGCGTTCGAGCCGGCATCCTCCGGTAACCCGCAAAATACCCAAAGTATAGGCGAGGCCGTTTCGGCAGAACAAGCACAAAACGGTGAAATGAAGATTATTGGTACAAATGCAACGGCAACCCAAATTATCTTAACCGATACCGACGGTTACAGTTATATATTTGACCTGCCGACCAGCCAGTACCTAACCATTACCGGCGAGAAGTAGTTGGAGTTTTGCTATGGGGTTGCTTTTGATACTTATATGCGCCGGCGCAATGCTGTTACTGATGTGGTTGCGCCAAAAGCACTACGGCATACCGGCAGGTAAGGCCTGCGTGCTTTTGGTGTACACCATAGCTACCGGCATAGGCGCCACAAAGGTATTGTATTTTATTGAAGTTGGCGGTTGGGAAGGGATGTCCTTTTTTGGGGCGGTATTATTTCTTCCCATACTGCTTTGGCCAATGGCCAGGCTGCTAAAATTGCCCTATGGGGCGGTTACCGGTTTGCTGTCGCTGCCGGGGCTGCTGATGTTTTCTATTCATAAGCTAAACTGCTATATCCAAGGGTGCTGCGGCGGCATAATTATAGGCTACGGTGCCGACCGTCAGCCGATATATCTGGCCATTCAGCTTATAGAATCGGCGGTAACGGTTTTAATTGTTGCCGCGCTGTTTTTGGCAGAACGCAAGGGCAAATTCCGCGATATTTTGTACCCCTTGAGTATGGTGGTATACGGTGTAGCGCGGTTTGCTTTAAACTGGTTTAGGTTAGATGCCTCGGCCCGTATTTTATGGTTACCCAAGGGCAATTTTTGGGCCTTGGTGGCGATTGTATACGGCGTGGTGTGGATTTTAATTCTACACACCACAAAAATAGAGCGGGCTTTGAAAGCGGCCGAAAGAAAGGAACTTTTATAAAATGCCTGTAATACTGCTATCGTTTTTAAGTGTTGGAACGGTTTTGATGTTTTTTCCCATTTGGCGAATGAACAGGGCCGTAAAAGCGCCGCTTTGGAAAAGCGTTCTGCTTTCGGTAGTGCTTACGTTGACGGGAACTGTCGGAACGATGCTGATGTTCTACGTTGAAAATGGCCGTTTCGGCGGCATCTCCTTTTTTGGAGCGGTGTTTTTCGTGCCGTTGGTGTTCCCGCCGGTGGCGTTGGCGCTAAAAATTCCCTACGGGCAAATTATGGACCGTTGCGCCGTAGGCGAATGCGTTATGCTGGCGCTGATGAAGGTGCAGTGCTTGCTTGGCGGTTGCTGTATAGGCCGCGTGCTGGGCACCACTGCAGGGGGCGAGGCGATTTGCTTCCCCAGCCGATTGGTCGAAATGGCCGTGGCTGCGGTTTTGTTTGTGATTTTGTTTATTTGGTTTAAAAAGGGTAAGCGGCTTGGCTTGCTGTACCCTTGGTATATGATTTTATACGGCATAGCTCGTTTTGGGTTGAATTTTTTAAGAGATTTGCCCGAATATACATTTCTGCCCTTTGGAAATATTTGGTCCTTGGTGGCCATTGTTTTAGGCTTTACTTGGCTGCTGTTTGTCAAGAACAAAACGGTGCAACAGCAGTACAAAGCCTTGCAAGAGCAACAAAAATAACTTTTGGGGGTAAATTATGCGCCAAAAAGCCTTAAAATTGCATATTTTGCGCTTGAGCTTGGCGCTTATGGCGGCCATTCTGCTTTGCACTACCCTTTTTTCGACGGTGGCCTTGGCCGCCGATACGGATTCGGGCAAGGTGGGGGGCGTAAAATGGTCTTTTTCGGCCGGCGTGCTTACCTTAACCGGCAAAAACGCCATGCCCGATTTTTCGGAGGGCTCTCCGGCGCCCTGGGCGACCTTTAAGGAGCAAATCACGCAGGTGGAAATGGACAGCCGCCTGACCTCGGTGGGCGATATGGCCTTTTACGAGTGTACTGCCCTGACGGGGGTAAAATTGTCAAAAAATATAAAAACCGTGGGGCAAATGGCCTTTGCCGGCTGCGAGCAGCTGCAGTCGGTCACCCTGCCTGCGGTGACCGTTATAAAAGACTACGCTTTTTCCCGCTGCTTCAGGTTACAAAACGTGATTCTGCCCGAAACCTTAACCCAACTGGGCGCTTCGGCCTTTTACCGCTGCGAGGGGCTGCGAAGCATTCGCGTGCCGGCGGGGGTAAAGCAGATGGGCGACGCGGTGTTTGCCTATTGCTCGGGCCTTTTGTGGGCAGAAATTGCCGCGCCTATAGAGATTTTGCCCAGCTGGACCTTTTACGGCTGCGAGCAGCTGCTGACGCTGACCCTGCCCGAGGCAATGCAGGGCGCGGGCGACTCGGCCTTTACCCGTTGCGACGTGCTGGCCAACGTGTACCATCGCGGCGGCCAAGAGAATCAAGATAGCTTGTTAGAGGACCTGCAGACCCAACTGCCCGACTTTTCAGACATGGGCGTTGTACCCGCCCCCGAGGTGATTCCCCCCGCAGTGGATAAGGACTACGTGGGGCAAGAGGGCACCATTGAAGAAACGGTGACCCAGGTAACCACCGGGAACGGCGCCAATATTGAGACCAACACCGCCGTTACCTACCCCTATGACGGCAAGCCCACCGACGATGACCTGCCCAAGCAAGAGGCCGAAATTGAGATTGAGGCAACCCTGAGTAACAAAGACGGGTGGGACACCCTGCAAACCGAGATTGAAAAACAGATTTTCAATCAAGGGGTATTAAAGCAAGAAACCGACAAGGCAGTACCCCTTACGGTGCAGACCCAGCTGCTGTACGGCTCGGTGATTTACGGCAAGACCTTAGAGGCCTTGGCGGGCAAAAATCTGGTTTTAAACATCACCACCCCCTCGGGCAGCGCTTGGCGCATCCATTGTGCTATGCTTACGGGCAAGTCCTTTAAAAAAAGCTACGATTTAGACTACAGCCGCACCCCTTACACCAAGCTTTCGAAGGCCCACAAAAAGGTATTGGGCGCCGCCCAAAGCTATTGGCTGGAGTTTGCTGATAAAATCGACTTTCCCGCTACGGTGCTGTTGTACATCAGCCCCCAGGTTTGGCAGCAAACCGCCTCGCTGTACGAGAGCAGCTGGATTGACGGCTTAGACCGTCTGCAAACCGTGCAGGTGGGGCAAGACGGTGTTGCCCCCTACGCTATGGGCAACGTCAATAAGGGCAAACGCTACGTGGTGGCTCTAAACGTGGCGGGCATTTCTGCCGAGCAGGTGCGCCTGCCCCAAAATGACGAAACCGAAGATTGGTTAGAAAATTACGTGCCGGTAACCCAGCAATACACCATTACCGCAGTGCGCGGCTTTGGCGGTATGACCGTAAAGCAGTTTACCACCGTGGTGCTGTGCGTGGTTGGCGGCTTAGCCTTTGTGGTGTTTGTGGCGGTTTTGGTTATTAACCTGCTGAGCAAGCAAAAAGCCCTAAAACAAATGCGGCAAAAATAGATTTAAAAGCCTTGGGATACCGCTCTGCGGAGGGCACCCCAAGGTTTTTTATTTTTCTCTTGCAATTTTTTTCCAAGGGGTTTATAATAAAATTCGGGAAAGCGAACAATATACTATACGCATAAGCGAATAATATAATCTTCGCAATAACGAATAATACAAACATCGCTTTTACGAACAATAGGTAAGGAGTGGCGGTATGGAATACCTAAAAATTGACCAGGTAGCGCAAAAATGGGGGGTTTCGGCCCGTAGGCTGCAGATTTTATGCGCCCAAGGCAAAATTGCGGGGGCCACCCGCTTTGGCAGGGCTTGGATGATTCCTAAAGACGCCCAAAAGCCGGCCGACGGTCGCACCAAGGGGGCCAAAAGCGTAAACGAGGTGTTGAACGTAGATATGCCTCTGCCTCGTAAAACGCCCTTTTTACATATGACCGACCTATATCACGCCCCCGGCCAGGCCGAGGCCAGCATAGAGGCCCTAAGCGGCAACCACGAGGCGCAGATTTTGCTGGCGGCCGAGATTGCCTATAATCGGGGCGAGATTGACCGCGTGTACGACAGCGCCAATTATTTGCTGGGCAAGCACTCGGGGTTTTACGCGGTGCTTTCGGCGGGTATGCTGCTGGCCTTGTGCGCCATTTGGCGGGGCGATTTGGTAATGTGGCGGCAGGCCAAAATTCACTTGGCCGAGGCCCCTGCCAAAACCGACCAGGACCGCGATATTATCTCCTTCTCGATTACCGCAGTAGACAGTATGCTGTACGACGTGGCGGGGTTCCCCGAGTGGTTTAAAATCGGCCGCTTTGAGCCCCTGCACGAGCACGCCTTGCCCGCCGCAAAGGTGTTCTATGCCAAATATTTATATGCCACGGGCTACGCCGTAGCCACCAAGCAGATTTCGCTGCAGGGTGTGCAGGGCCTTTCGCTGATGAGTATGATTCCCAGCACCATTGAGCCTATGATTTCCCAGGCGGTGGCCGACCGCTCGGTGATTGCCGAAATTTACCTGCGTATGACCTGCGCCGCCGTATACCTTACCGCAGGCGATGAGCGGCAGGCGGTGTATCATATCGACCGCGCCATTGCTATGGCGCTGCCCGACCGCTTGTTTGGCCTTTTGGCCGAGTATTGCCGCACCTTAGACGCGGTGTTGGAGCAGCGGCTGTCCAGGGTAAGCCCCGAGGCCTGGGCCGAGGTAAAGCGGTTGTTCCGCATTTATAACGAGGGGTGGTCTAAGCTAAGCGGGTCGGTGCGCGGCCGCACCATTATTACCACCCTGGCCCCCAAAGAGCGCAGCGTGGCCAAGCTGGCCGCCTTTGGTATGAAAAACGGCGAGATTGCCGAAAAGCTGGATATGTCGGTG
>CAZUJI010000036.1:0-9467 GCA_964620235.1 uncultured Eubacteriales bacterium | reverse complement strand
CCAATGGGGATAGTGGGGTGCTTTTTATGGAGCTCGTCCAACCAGGGACCGTTCATATTGGCCTCGCCGCCGTACCAGCCGAAGTAGTGGTTGTAAGAAACTACGTCGGGAATTTGCAGGTACGGGTCGTCCATTTTGCACATAGAAACGGCTGCAATGGTGGTTAAACGGGTCTTGTCCATTTCGTGGCACAGGTCGTTCAAAATGCGGTGATTTTCTAACAAATCGTCGTCGCTGCCGCCAATGCCAATCTCGTTCGAAAGGCCCCAAACCACAATACTGGCGTGGTTGTAGTTTTGGGTAATTAACTCCTTCATTTGTGAAATGGTGTTTTCGCGGCCGCCGGGCATATGCTTAGAGATGTAGGGAATCTCGGCCCAAATGACCAAGCCCTTTTCGTCGCAAAGGTCGTAAAAATATTGGGCGTGCTGGTAGTGGGCCAAGCGGATGGTGGTGGCGCCTACCTCACAAATCAAATCTATATCCTCTTCGTGATGCTCGGGCAGTAAGGCGTTACCAAAGCCCCAACGGTCTTGGTGACGGGATACGCCCCGCAGGGGGTATTCTTCGCCGTTTAAAATAAAGCCTCTTTCGGGGTCAATCTCAAAGGTGCGGCAACCAAAGCGGGTGATCACACAGTCTAAAACCTCGTCACCCTCTAACAGCTCTACCACAGCGGTGTACAAATAGGGGTCCTTGCGGCCGTTCCAACGGCGAACGTTCTCAATTACCAGCTCGGCCTCGGTAGCATCGGTGGTGGCGGTGGCTACGGTGCAGCCGCAGGGCTTTTTTAGGGTGTAGCGCAGGGTTTGACCCATTTTGGTGCCGGTAACAAAGGCCTGCACCTTTACCTTGGCGTTGGCGCCGTCCATCTCAGGGGTAACCATCAGGCCGGGGCCGCCGTAGTAGTCTAAATCAAAATGGGCGTTACCCACGCAAATCATATTTACGTCGCGGTATAAGCCGCCGTAAAAGGTAAAGTCGGCCATTTGGGGGTAAACGGTCTCGTTGGCACCGTTGTCTACCGCTACAACCAGCAGGTTGGTGGCCTGTAAGGCCTGGGTAACGTTTACGCGCCAGGTAGAATACCCGCCGTCGTGGTGCGCCAGATGTTGGCCGTTCAGGTACACGTCGGCCGAGGAGTTGGCACCCTGCAGCTCTAAATAATATTGGTCGGCCTCGGGCAGATCCATTTTATTTAAGGCTTTGGCATAGTAAGCGGTGCCGCGAAAATAATCGTTGTCGCCGTCTTGGCCGTCAATGGCGTTCCAAGAGTGGGGCAGGTTTACAAAATTCCACTTGGGGTCTATTGCGGTGGGCAAAGCGTCGGCTTGCTTGCTGAAGGCCCATTTTTGGTTTAGGTTAATAACAGTTCTCATAGCGTTCCTCCAAAGAATAAGATTACGATTTTAAGTATACCATATCACCGGTATAAAGTTATAAATATTTTTTAAATTTTTCAACAAAAGTGCCCGGCCGCCACCGGCAGCCGGGCACAATACCGGTGCTTAAACAGTATGCCCTACCAAGGGGTGATTATTAAGCGTTTACCGTCTCGGCAACAGCCTCGGCCGGTGCTTCTTCACGGCCCAGTTCTTTGTTCATTTTTGCCAAGGTCTTTTTATCCAGGTTGTAGATGAGTGCCAGACCGATGAACTCTAAAATGGCGCTGACCAGGAACAGTACGGCAACTAAGTAGCGCATATTCAAGGCAACCGCTGCGGATTGTGCGCCGCCGTTGGCACCCACATAGCCCAAGGCAACCATAATTACCAGTACCAAAGAGGGGCCTGCACCCTGCGCCAGCTTACGGAAGAAGGAGTGTAAGGAGTACACAACGCCCTCTTCACGGCTGCCGGTCTTCCACTCGTTGTAGTCAATAGCGTCGCCCATAAGAGCCCAGGAAACGGTGGAGTAGATACCTAAACCTAAGTTGTATACGAATTGGCAAGCAATGTAGATGGCCAGGCCGGTTGCATCGGGAGTGATGGGGAGTACGACCAAGCCAACGCC
Source organism: uncultured Eubacteriales bacterium (assembly GCA_964620235.1). Taxonomy (GTDB): domain Bacteria; phylum Bacillota; class Clostridia; order Oscillospirales; family Acutalibacteraceae; genus CAZUJI01. Next base: position 7,454 of record CAZUJI010000036.1, on the reverse strand, counting down.
GGCGATTACAGAGCAAAGAGAGCCTACGATGCAAAGCTCTTTTTTACCGAATTTGGCAACAGCTTTGCGGGCAAAAGGTGTAAAGCAAAGAATGGGAATCATAGAGAATAGCTGTACGATACCCGACATTTCGGGGTTTTTAAAGTAGGTTTGAAACAGTACTGTAACGGCAGTGGTGCCGCCTTGCATACCTAAAAACATACCCATAGCGGCCAAAGTAGCACCCACGGCCGGGCGGTTTTTCATAAAGTTCCCAAAAGCCTTAATTACGTTAAACTTGGGTTGATCTTCATTGAGCTTTACGTCGGTAGCTACACGAATGGTGGTTTTGCGGATCATAAACTGGAAGGAGATAAAGCCCAATACGCCCATAATCAAAGCGGCCCAGAATACGTTGTAACCCTGCAGGTCTTTAATAACCTCACCGGCCTCGTCCAAAACCTCTTTACCGGTTTCGTCTACGCGGTTTTTCCAAATCAAGAAGGGCAGAATAACCATCGGTACCATATTGCCGATCATAGAGCCTACCGAACGCCAAGCCGACAGGGAAGCACGGTCTTTGGTGTCGTTAGAGATCAAAGACAGCAACGAGCCGTAGGGCACGTTGGCCACGGTGTAAAAAGCGTCCCAGATCACGTAACCGGCCAAAAACAGAATGACCTTAATTATGTGGGGTGCATTGGGGACGGGAATAAAGCAAAGTGCACCGGTTACCAGCAGACCAATAGAACCGGCCCATATGTAAGCCAAAAATTTATTACGCTTGTATTGCCGACGGTCGGCGTCGATCATAGAGCCGATCAGCGGGTCGTTAATGGCGTCCCAAATCTGCACAAAGATAAGCAAAAGCGCGTACAAAGAATCGCCCAGGCCCATAAATTGGGACCAGAAAATGGTGAGCGTGCCTTTTAAGGCAAAGCTCATGTTACAGCCAAAATCGCCTGCGGCATACGAGATACTGTCCAGTATGCCAAATCTGCGGTGGCCGTTTGCGTCTAACTTGGGTTGTTTTTTCATTTTTCTTCTCCTTACATAACAAATTTTGTTTGTAAAAAAGTTTACAAATTCATTATAATTTGTTTTTAAATAAAGTGTGAGTAAAATTTTAATGTTAATTTGTAATATTTTAATGTTATTCCCTAAAATCCTATTGAAATTTATCCCAATATATAATAAAATATGTTACGTAGTAGAAAAATTATTATATGGTTTGTATAAATAGGGGGTGCGGTATGTTTTACGAGGGTGAGCTGCGTATATTGTGCGATACCTTTAAAAAATGCCGTGTTCCGGTGCATTTCGTTACCGCCGGCGACGCTTTGCGCAAGGTGGTGGACGAAAGCTTTCAAATTTTATTTAACCACGCAGGGTCGTTAGAGGATACCTTTGCCGGGTATATCTCTAAAATACAGCCCTATACCATATACAAGTCGGTCTATATGGCGCATTTGCATTACGTTTGTTTGCTTTTGCCCCAAACCGAGCCGCAAACTTTGCTGCTCTTGGGCCCCTACGTTATTGCGCCGTTGCCCCGCCGCCAATTGTTAGAGATAGGGGAGCGGTACGGTGTTTTGCCCCACCAGCAAAAGCTGTTAGAGGAATATTACAGCGGTCTGCCGGTATTGGCCGACAGTAACCCGCTGTTTATGCTGCTTGAAAGCTTTGGCGAGCGTATTTGGGGCAGCATCAGCGCCTTCTCTATGGTAGAGCTGACGCAGAATACGGCCATCGACGCAACGCCACTGCAGCCCGGCCATTCTAATCCAAACGCCGAAGACGTGCTGGTGAATATGGAGATTATGGAGAAGCGCTACGCCTTTGAAAACGAGCTGATGCAGGCCGTTACCCGTGGGCAGGTGCACAAGGCCGCCTTGATTGTGGAGCGGTTTTCTGAGGCCGCCTTTGAGCAACGGGTGGCCGACCCGGTGCGCAACCTGAAAAACTATTGCATTATTATGAACACCCTGCTGCGCAAGGCCGCCGAGCAGGGTGGGGTGCACCCTTTATATATTAACGAGATTTCTTCTTCCTTTGCTTATCGGTTAGAGCAGCTAACCACCAGCTACGGGGTGCAAGCGCTTATGAGCGAAATGTTCCGCGGCTATTGTCGGCTGGTGCGCAAGCACTCTATGAAAAATTACTCCTCCACCGTGCAAAAGGTGATTTTGTATATCGACTCCGATTTGTCGGCCAATTTAAGCCCCGCCCGTTTGGCGCAGCTGCAAAGCATCAGCCCGGGGTATTTGTCGGCCGTGTTTAAAAAAGAAACGGGGCAGACCCTTACCGCCTATATTTTAGACCGACGGATGCAGCTGGCCGCCCACTTGCTGCGCACCACCCGTCTGCAAATTCAAACGGTGGCGCTGCATTGCGGTATTATGGACGTGCAGTATTTTTCAAAGCTGTTTAAAAAGCACCACGGGCAAACCCCCAAGGCCTACCGCGAAAATGCGGTGGGTTAATGCTTTTGCTTTAACGCGGCCACGTTAGCCTGCACCTGCTTTTTGTGCAGGGGGTACCAAAACCATAAAATAGTGGCCAAAGCAGCAAAGCCCACCGCCGGCACCAGGGTAGAAATGGTGTAGATTCCCCCCAGCACCCCTGCTGCCTGCGCCTGCCCGGCCGAAGCGGCGGCGGTGTCGTACCCAATGGCGGTCAGCAAAAATCCGCTGGCGCCCGAGGCCAAGGCTTGGCCGAATTTTCGGGCAAAAGAGTATAAGGCGTACACTGCGCCGTCCTCGCGGATGCCGTTTTGCAGCTCGGCGTAGTCAATTACGTCGGTAATTAACGCCCAGCTGACCATAGAGAATATCCCCAGCCCTAACCAGCACAGCGCCTGCAAAGCCACGTACACCCACACGTTGGCGGGGCGCAGCAAATACAAAATCAAGCATACTCCCGCCGCAAACAGGTTGGCCACCACGCTGATTTCGGCCTTACCGAACCTTTTGGCTAAGGGCTTGGCCACAGCGGCAGCCAAGGCCATACCCGCCAGCATAGTAACGGTGGCTACCGATTGTGCCGAGGCGTTGTTATAATATTCGGGGAAGATATACCCCGCCATAGCCTGCATGGTCAGCTGCGCCAGTAATATCACCACCGACGCGGCAATAATGGCCAGCAAAGCCCTGTTTTTACCCGCGTTGCGCAGCATCGTGCCCACCGAGTACTTTTCTTGCTTTTGGGGGGCGGGCAGCTGCAAACGCTCGGTAACCAAAAAGTAGCATAATAAATAGCATACAACCGCCAAAACCGAGAAGATGCCTGCAATCAGCGTTACCCGCGGCCCCACCAAAACCTCTTTACCTGCGGCGTTTTTTTGGTAAGCAAATACCGGTAACGCCACGCCTATAATGGCCCCTGCTAAGGTGGCCCCCATAGTGCGATAGGTAGAAAGGGACTGTCGGTCGTCAGGGTCGGCCGAAATGGCCGAGGCCATAGACCCATAGGGGATATTTACCGAGGTGTAAAACACCGACCCCCACAAAATATAGGTTAAAAACAACCAGGCGATTTTTAACGGCTCGGGTGCGCCTGCTAAGCCGCTTTGGTAGATTAAAAAAGAGGCCAGGGCTACAGGCCCGCACATTCGCAGCAGCCAGGGCTTGAATTTTCCGGCACGGGTAGGGCGGCTCAGGTCACATATTCGGCCCATGGCCACGTCGGTAAACCCGTCTACAAAACGGGCCACCATCATAACAACCCCCACCACCGCCGCGCTTACCCCCATTACGTCGGTATAAAACTTTAATAAAATGGTGGTAGACAGTATAAAGGTAAAATCGTTACCAAAATCTCCAAACAAATACCCCACCTTGTCCCGTAGGCCAAAGGGGCGGTGCGTTGTGTTCTTCATTTGCAAAGCTCCTGTAAATATTGCTCGTGTTTGCTTATATTTTTAGAAAATATTATAAAAATATACCATAAGAAATTGCGGCGCCCCATTTTTATAGGCAAATGCACTTATTTTACATATTTTATGGCTATTTTTTGAAATGGATTTATTTTTTATTCCTTATTATAATAATAAGGTGAGAAAATATAGATTTTTTTGTTCAGAAAGGAGTTGGCTGTTTTGGCTACGTTTTTAAGTGAGGATTTTTTGCTGCAAAATAACGCGGCAAAAGAGCTGTACCATACCTATGCCAAGCAAATGCCCATTATCGACTATCATTGTCACATCGACCCTAAGGAGATTTACGAAGACCGCCGTTTTGAGAATATTACGCAGGTCTGGCTGGGGGGCGACCATTACAAGTGGCGTATTATGCGCTCCAACGGCGTGCCCGAGGAATATATTACCGGCAGCGCCTCTGACCGTGAAAAATTTCAAAAATTTGCCGAGTCTTTGCCCCGCGCCATTGGCAACCCTATGTACCATTGGTGCCATTTAGAGCTGAAAAATTATTTTGGCTACGAGGGCGTTTTGAACGGCGACACCGCCGAAGAGGTTTGGAACTTAGCCAACAAAAAGCTGGCCGAAGATAAAAATTTAACCGTGCGCGGCTTGGTACTGGGCAGCAACGTTATGATGATTGGCACCACCGATGACCCCTGCAGCGACCTGCGCTGGCACAAAGCCCTGAAGGAAGAGAGGTTCCCGGTGAAGGTTTGCCCCAGCTTCCGCCCCGACCCTGCGGTAAATATCCACAAGGCCGGCTTTAAAGAGTATATTCAAAAGCTGGGTGACACGGTGGGCTTTGCCATTACCACCCTGGCCGATGTAAAAAAGGCCTTAACTGCCCGCATTGCATTTTTTAACGAGTACGGCTGCCGCGCCTCCGACCACGGGTTAGATTATATTATGTACCGGCAGGCCACCGAGGCCGAGGTAGATGCCGTTTTAAAGGCCGCCTTAGAGGGCAAGGCCGTTACCAAGGCCCAGGCCGAGGCCTACCAAACTGCAGTTTTGCTCCATTGCGCCCGCGAGTACCGCCGTTTGGATTGGGCGATGCAGCTGCATTTTAGCTGCACCCGCAACCCCAATACCAATATGTTTAAAAAATTGGGCCCCGACACCGGCTTTGATTGCATCTCGGTAACCGACAGCTGTGATGCCTTGTATAAATTGTTAGATGCGTTAGAGCAAGACGACCAATTGCCCAAAACCATTTTATACAGCTTAAATCCTGCCGACGACCAATGGTTAGACACCGCCTTAGGTGCCTTCCAGTCGGCGCAAATCCCCGGCAAGATTCAACACGGCAGCGCCTGGTGGTTTAACGACAATAAAGTGGGTATGCAAAATCAAATGATCAGCTTGGCCAATTTGGGTATTTTGGGCAACTTTGTGGGTATGCTTACCGATAGTCGCAGCTTTTTAAGCTACGCCCGCCACGAGTACTTCCGCCGCATTTTGTGTAACCTGCTGGGCACCTGGATTGAAAACGGCGAGTACCCCAACGATTTAGAATTCGTAGGCAGCCTGGTGCAGGATATTTGCACCAACAACGCCAAGCGTTACTTTAATCTGTAAGGAGGACATAAAATGAAAAGTTCTTTTAGATGGTACGGTGACAGCGACCCGGTAACCTTAGAGTATATTCGCCAGATTCCGGGTATGCGATCAATCGTTTCGGCGGTGTACGACGTAAAGCCCGGTGAGGTTTGGCCTGAGGAAAGCATTAAGCACATTGCCGATGCCTGCGCCAAAAACGGTCTGGTGTTCGACGTGGTAGAGTCTATCCCCGTAACCGAGGAGATTAAGCTGGGCCGCCCCGAGCGGGAGCAGCATATTGCCAATTACTGTGAGAATATCCGTCGCTGCGCCAAATACGGCGTAAAATGCGTAACCTATAACTTTATGCCGGTGTTCGACTGGACCCGCACCCAGTTAGACAAAGCGGGTGCCGACGGATCCACCAGCTTGGTTATGTATTGGGACCAAATGCGGGGCTTAGACCCGTTAAAGGACGATATCCACCTGCCCGGTTGGGACGCCAGCTACACCCAAGACCAGGTGCGCGAGCTGATTACCGCCTACGGTCAACTGGGTGAAGAGGGCTTGTGGAAGAATATCGAGTACTTCCTAAAGGCCGTAATCCCCGTGGCTGAGGAATGTGGCGTGGTTATGGCCATTCACCCCGACGACCCGCCGTATCCCATTTTTGGTATTCCCCGTATTATCACCAACGAGGAGAATTTAGACCGCTTTTTAAAATTGGTCGACAGTCCTGCCAACAGTCTGTGCCTGTGCACCGGCTCTTTGGGCTGCAGCCCTGAGAACGATATCCCCAAAATGGTGAACAAGTACGCCAAGATGAACCGCATTGGCTTTATGCACCTGCGTAACGTTAAAATTTTAGAAGATACCAGCTTTGAGGAATCGGGTCACCTAACCCAAAAGGGCAGCTTGGATATGAACGCCATTATCAAGGCCTTGGTGCAAAACGGCTTTAAGGGCTACTTCCGCCCCGACCACGGCCGTATGATTTGGGGCGAAACGGGTAAACCCGGCTACGGCCTGTACGATCGCGCCCTGGGCAGCGCCTATATTAACGGTTTAATCGAAGCCAACGGCGGCAAAATTGAAGAATAAAAGGAGAATGGTTATGGCAAGCTTACCTTTAAATATTGATTACTCCGGCAAGGTGGTTGTGGTTACCGGCGCAGGCGGCTTAATTTGCGGCGCTATGGCCCGCGCCTTTGCCCAAAGCGGCGCCAAGGTAGCGGCTTTAGATTTAAACGAGGCCGCCGTTCAGGCTTTGGCCGACGAATTAAAGGCCGAGGGCTGCGTTTGCGAGGGCTACAAGGCCAACGTATTAGACCCTGCCGCCTTAGAGCAGGTGCACGCTCAAGTGCTGGCCGATTTAGGCCCCTGCGACATTTTAATCAACGGCGCCGGCGGCAATAACCCCCGCGCCACCACCGACAACGAGTATCACCACGAGGCCAAAGAGGGGGGCAAATCCTTCTTTGATTTAGAGCCCGACGGTGTAGACTTTGTATTTAAACTCAACTTCCAAGGCACCCTGTTGCCCACCCAGGCCTTTGCTAAGGATATGGTGCAAAAGGGCAAGGGCTGTATTTTAAACATTTCGTCTATGAACGCTTATATCCCCCTAACCAAAATTCCGGCCTACTCGGCAGCCAAGGCGGGTATTTCTAACTTTACCCAATGGTTGGCCACCCACTTTGCAGGTACGGGCATTCGTTGCAACGCCATTGCCCCCGGCTTTTTGGTTTCGGCCCAAAACCGCGCTTTGTTGTTCAACCAGGACGGTACGCCCACCGCCCGCAGCGCCAAAATTTTAAACGGTACCCCCACCCACCGCTACGTAGAGAGCGAAGAGCTGTTGGGCGCCACTCTGTTTTTGTGTGACGACCGCGCCGCCGGTGCCATTACCGGCGTTGTGCTGCCGGTAGATGCAGGCTTTGCCGCTTACTCGGGTGTATAATTGCCAAAATAAAAAAGGAGAGAGTAAAATGCAAAACATCAACCAAGCCATTTCCAA
>CAZUJI010000035.1:0-9471 GCA_964620235.1 uncultured Eubacteriales bacterium | reverse complement strand
TATCCTCCGAGGCCATATAGGCGCGGTTAAATACAATATTATACCCCTCGCGATTGACGGCAATGGGTCGGCCGTAGCAGTCCAATATTTCGCCCCGAGCGGCCTTGATAATTGCGGTGCGGGCGTAGGTTTTGTTGGCCTGCGCCGCGTAGCGGTCGGCCCGAACTACCTGCAAATCAAAGGCCCGAAGGGCAAATAAAGCCATAGCAATGGCCAGCAAAATGGCCAAGGCTCGGGTGCGGGGGTCAAACTTCTTTTTGCGGTTCAAATCCGTTTTACCTCCTGCCGCCTAAAAATCAGGCGTAGTACAAAGTAAATAAGTATGCCAATACCGGCGGTGTAGGCGGCCGAGCCTAAGCTCCATAAAAACAGCCCGCCTGCGCCAATATGGCCGGCATAAAACACCAACCATTTTGCCAAAAAATACAGCAGGCTGAACAAGGCCAGCAAGGCCACCGCTGAAAGCGTATTGCTGTTGACGTAGTATTTTACCAGTATGCCTGCCAGACACCCCAAAAGGAACAAGCTCAGGGTGTTGAAGCAGGCGCTGCCGGCGCCCATAATGTCCATTAAACAGCCGGCAATCAGGCCAAACAGCGCGCCCTGCCACTCTCGGTATTGCAGGGCAACCAACACCGTAAGGGGCACCAGAGGTGCCGCGTTAGCAGCGCCAATGGCCGGTAAAAGGCCGGTGTACTGTAAAAAATAAAATACAAGAAACAACCCGCCGAATACGGTGTAGGCAGAGAGTTTTTTAAATCGGTCTCGGCGCATATCAGTTGCCCTCCGGTGTGTAAACGGCGGTACCCTGACCTGAAAAATAGGTAAGCACCATAACCTCGCGAATGTCCGACATATCTACCGACGGTTTTACGATAGCGTAAATGGAGGTGTTGTTCTCCTCGGCGCGTACCTGCTCAATTTTGCCAATCAAAAGCCCCGAAGGGAAGATGCCGCCGCCCGAGGTGACGATATAATCCCCCAAGGTTACCGAGCTGGTGCGGGGCAGGTTGTATATGCGGCAAAAGCCCTGCCGAGCCAGCTCGTAGCTGCCCGAAATTACGCCTACGTCGGCGGTGCGCTTGTCCATACCGCCAACCTTCATATCGGCGCTGAGCAGGGTGGTTACCTTAGAATAAGAAAGGGATACCTCCGACACGTACCCAATTAACCCCGAAGCGGTAATTACCGGGTCGTACTGGGCAATGCCGTTAATGGAGCCCTTGTCGATAATAAAGCCCCGGTAGGGGTCTAAATTGTCGCCGTCGATTTTGGTGGCCGGCTCCATTTGAAAGTCGGGGTTGTGCTCCTTCAGCTCTAAAAATTCCTTGTAAAACTCGTTTTGCCGCACCGCCTCCTGGGCTTGCAGCAGCTCTTCGGTCAGGCGGTCTACCTCGGCCTGCAGCTGCTCGTTTTGGTCCATAAGCTCGCGGCCGTTTTGCAGGGCGGTTTTACGGTCTTTTAGGTTGTTAGAAACAGAGGTAAACATTTTTTGTATGGGCGTAACCACAGCCCCCAAAATGCTGCTGCCCGGCGATGCGGTACCGCCGATAATGCCCAGCACGGTGGCTATGGTAACCAAGGCCAAAAAAACGGCCAATATCTTTTTAAATTGGGGACTTCTGAAAAAGAAGCGCATAGATATACCCCTTATCTGTATCTTTTTCCTCTTTTAACAATATAGGTGTCAAAGGTGGTGTTGGTTTCTAACCGTTTGGCAATGCCCTTAACCACACAGTCCATAGGCGACTCGGCCACCGTTACCGGCATACCCGTCTCCTTTTCCAACAGCTCACGCAGGCCGCGCAAAAAGGCGCCGCCACCGGTAAGCATCATACCGCGGTCTATAATATCGGCCGCCAGCTCCGGCGGGGTCTTTTCTAACGTAGAGCGTACCACGTCTACGATTTGGGTAACGCAGTCGGCAATAGCCTCCCGTACCTCGGCTGCGGTAACCACCACGTTTTTGGGCAGACCGTCTACCACGTTTCGGCCGCGAATATCCATACTGCCCTCGTCCTCGTAGGGCATAGCCGAGCCTAACTCGATTTTAATCTGCTCGGCGGTGCGCTCGCCGATAAGCAGGTTGTGCTTGCGGCGAATATACTGCACGATAGCGTCGTCTAACGTGTCGCCTGCGGTGCGGATAGATTGGGCCGTAACAATGTCGCCCAGCGATACAACGGCCACCTCGGTGGTGCCACCGCCAATGTCTACTACCATATTGCCCGAGGCCTCGCTTGTGGGCAGACCCGAGCCAATGGCCGCCGCCATAGGCTCTTCAATCAAATCCACCTCGGTGGCGCCGGCCTGCTTGGCTGCGCTGTACACCGCGCGAATTTCTACCTCGGTAACCCCGGCGGGGATGCTGATCATCACCCGAGCGCGGGAGAAAAAGGAGCCCTTTAAGGCCTCTTTAATAAACCGCTTGAGCATAGCGGCGGTAACGTCAAAGTCGGCAATAACGCCAAACTTTAAGGGGCGTACCGCCATAATCGAGCCGGGGGTACGGCCAATCATCTCTTTGGCGGCGGTACCCACCGCCTTAACCTCGTCGCTGCGAATGTCGTAAGCCACAACCGACGGCTCCCGCATAACGATGCCCTTGCCCCGCACACACATCAGCGTGTTGGCGGTGCCTAAATCAATGCCTATATCTCTGGTAAACATATTAGAGCCCTCCCATAATATGTATATAAATCTATTCAATCCATTATACTATACTTTGCCCCTATATAACAATAGGTAAATTTGTTAAATTTCTTATAAATTATTTTACTTTGCTGATAGTTTTTGCGCTTTTCGGCGGTATTGTAAGGGCGTCTGCCCGGTTTGGCGCCGAAAAGTATTGATAAAATGCCCCACGTGGTTAAACCCTACGGCCAGAGCAATATCTAACACGGGGATGTCGGTGGTCTGCAATAACTCGGCGGCTCGGTAGACGCGGTAATTGGCAATGTATTCCATCGGGGTCTGCCCGGTATTTTGTCGGAACAGAAGCAAAACGGAAGATATACTGCAACACCCTTGGGTCGCCAAAGCCTGTAGGGTGATTTTTTCGGTGTAGTGCTGCTCTACGTACCGAAGCAACGGCTCCAATTTGGCAAAAGCGGGGTTGTGCGCCGCCGAAGTGGAAGTGAATAACTCCGCCAACAGTAAAACAGAAAAAATTTGCACCATTTTTGCCTTCAGATGCAAGGCTTTGGCAGGCAGACTGCCGTGAAACAGGGTATATACATCTTCTAAAAGCCCCAAAATCTGTTGCCCTGCAGGGTGCTCGTTGGTGTAGCGGCGCCAAAAGGCGGTTTCTCGGTCAAAAAAACCGGCGCAGTCGGTGCCGGTAATCAAAAAAGGATGAAACACCACCGCAAAGGTTTTGCAGCTGTGGGTAGGGTCTAAAAAGGTGTGCAGCTCCCCCGGGCGCAACAGCAAAGCCTGGCCGGCGGCCAGGGGATAATGCTCGCCGTTGATGCGGCAAACGCAATTGCCCTGCCGTACCACAATAAACTCATATTCGTCGTGCCAGTGGTAGGGGGCGCCGATAACGTTATCGTACACCCGCAGGCGGATACCGTCGGTATAATGGCGGGCGTAGGTTTCTTTCAGGTCTTTGGCCGGCATAATGCACCTCAATTTACGAAATAGTGTAATTTTTATGCAACATAGCGTTAGAAATGCGCAAAAAAGCATTTTATAATATAATTATAATCTATATTTCTATAAATGCAAGGAGGAACAGTATGATCTTTACAAAAATGTCTGGCGGATTACATATTCAAAATGGTAACGAGCAAATTTTAATTACGCCCTGGGGTAAAAACGCCCTGCGGGTGCAGGGCACCAAAAACCGCGCTTTTTCGGGCGAGGATAAGGGACTTTTGCCTGGGGTAGAGCCGATTTCGGCGGTGGTTACCGAGCAAGACGGCGGTGCTACGGTGCAAAACGGCCGCATTACCTGTCGGGTGGGCGCCCAAGGAGACCTAACTTTTTTGCGGGATGGCCAACCCTTTTTACGGGAGTATTACCGTGCCAAAGACGTTAACGAGCACAGCAAGCCCTTAAAAATCGAGGCTCGGCAGTATACCGGGGCAGGGGAGAATTACGGCCTTTGCGCCAAATTTATCTCCAATCCCAAAGAAAAACTTTTTGGTATGGGGCAATATCAACAACCCAATCTGAATTTAAAGGGCTGTGTGTTAGAACTGGCCCAACGCAACAGTCAGGTCAGCGTACCTTTTTATCTGTCCAGCGATGGGTATGGCTTTTTGTGGAACAACCCGGGTATCGGTGAGGTATGCTTTGGCTTGAATTATACCCAATGGACCGCTCGGTGTAGTGCCGAACTGGATTACTGGGTTACGGTGGGGAATACGCCCAAGGAGATTTTAGAGCAATTTACCGCCGTTGCCGGCCGCGCCCCGGCCTACCCCGAAAATGCCATGGGGCTATGGCAGTGCAAACTACGTTACCGCACCCAGGAAGAGGTGTTGCAGGTGGCCCGGGAGTACCATCGGCGGAGCATTGCTTTGGATGTGATCGTGATCGACTTCTTCCATTGGCCTCATTTGGGGGATTGGTGTTTTGATCCGGTACTTTGGCCCGACCCCAAGGCGATGGTGCAAGAGTTAAAAGGTATGGGTATACGGTGTATGGTTTCGGTGTGGCCCAACGTGGAGGGTGACAGCGTAAACTTTAAAGAACTGTCCGAGCGGGGGCTTTTGGTGCGCACCGTTAAGGGCGCGATTCATCAACCGGCGGCGCGCTTTGGGCGGGATACGGTGTTTTTAGACGCCACCCATCCCGAGGCCGGACCTTTTGCCTGGCAAAAGGTCAAAGAAAATTACTACGACCACGGTATTGACCTGTTTTGGTTAGATGAAATTGAGCCGGAGTTTATTACCTACGAGTTTGATTGCTATAATTACTATATTGGCCCGGCGGCCAAGTATACCAATCTGTATCCGCGGGAGTATACCAAAGTGTTTTACGAAGGTATGCGCGCCCAGGGCAGAGAGGATATTGTCAACCTGGTGCGCTGTACCTGGGTGGGTAGCCAGCAATATGCTGCTCTGCTTTGGTCGGGAGATGTAAAATGTAATTTTACCGCCCTGCGGGACCAACTGGCCGGTGGCCTAAACGTGGGTATGGCAGGTATTCCATGGTGGTGCAGTGATACCGGCGGTTTTATGTACGGTGATATCAACGACCCCGAATTCCACGAGTTGCTTGTGCGTTGGTTCCAGTTCTCCACCTTTACGGCGGCGTTGCGTATGCACGGCGAACGGATGCCCTATGACCAAACGGTATTGCCGAGCAACGGGGGAGGCAATATGCGAACCGGCGCACCCAACGAGTTATGGAGCTATGGGGAAGAGCCCTACCGTATTATGTGCAAGTATGTAGAACTGCGCAATGCCTTAAAACCCTATATTCGGTCGGTAATGGAAGAGGCCAGTGCCAACGGTTCGCCTGTCATTCGCCCGATGTTTTATGAGTTCCCCCACGACCCCCACTGTTGGGAATTGGAGAACCAGTATATGTTTGGTACGGATTACTTGGTGGCCCCCATATTATACGCCGGGCAGCGAGAGAGAAACGTGTATTTGCCGGCAGGACAATGGCAAAATATCCATACCGGCGAAATGATAATGGGTGGGCAGGCCATCACCGCCGCCGCGCCGCTGGATATTATCCCCGTATATAAAAAAGCATAAAAAACACCTCAGCGAGATTTGCTGAGGCGTTTTACTTATATCTGTTTCCAATCAAATACGGTGCCCATCGGGAAGAGCGGGTCGTCGCACAGTTGTTTATAAATTTCGGGGGCATCGGCAGGAGAAACCACCCGCGAAATAATGGGGGCTGACTGAATACGCCCTGCGGCCAATAAATTCAAAATGGCGTTGCAGTCGTCCTGGTGGGTCCAATGATGGGGGTAAGACTCTACCTTTGGACGAATAAAGTTGTGGGTGCCAATGAGTTTGATGCCGGGCTTGTGCACTTGGGTGTAGTAATCTACTGCGCAGTCAGACACGCGCGTGCAACCCAGTAAAGAGATGCGCCCCATACGGGCGGCGCACTCCAAAGCCTGCCGCATAGCCACCGACGCGCCACTAACCTCTACCGTGCCGTTTACACCCTTTCCGCCGGTGACGGCTTTTACTTGGTTTACAAAATCAGGGTCGGCGGGGTCAAAGGCGTAGTCGGCGCCCAGTTGCAACGCCAATTCGCGGCGAGCGGGGTTTAAGTCGGCGGCAATTACGGGGTAGGCACCGGCCAAACGGCAAAACTGCAGGGCGAAAATGCCCAAAAGCCCCAAGCCCATAACCATAGCGCTCTCGCCAACCTCTAACTCTAATTTTCGCATACCGCCCAGGCCCATTGCGACAATCACTACCGGCGATGCGTCTAACGAAGAGATGCAGTCGTGGGGAATTCTGGTAACGTCGCTTTCGGGACGGACGTTATATTTCATATGCTTACCGTGGTAGATCAGCGCCCGGTCGCCCACAGCAAGGGTAGTGACTGCCGAGCCGATTTTTAAAACCTTGCCCACACCGCAGTAGCCCGAGGTTTTTGGAAAATCCATACCGCCCGCGTTGGGCATACCCATAATGCTGGCGCGTTCAGTGCCACCGCTGATCACCGTAAACTCGGCTTCTAATAACACGCTGTCTTCTTTTAATTCGGCAATATCCACCTCTAATAATTCGGCTGTTTGCGCGGCCGTAAACACGATTTGCTTATTTTGCATAGGTATTTCTCCTTTTAAAACAGTATCTTGTAATCATTATAATCCTGCCAAAAGAAAAATAAATGGATGATCCACGGAATTTTTGCATATTTTAAGGTCAAAAATTCAGCAAAAAAGGGTGGGAATGGACAATTCACGGTTTTTTTGCACGTTTTAGGGTTGATTTTCAAATGAATTTATAAAAAACGCACCCGACGGATTGTCGGGTGCGTTGCAATTTATAGGGAATTAATACATTCCGCCTGCGCCGGCAGCAATCGCGTACACTGGAGTATTATTTTTATTTAATAAATACGAAAATACACTTTGTTGGAATATAAAAATCTATTGAGATGGTTTTTGATTAGAGCAAGCTTTTAGGCAATTCGTCAAATAGATATAAAGTTATTCTAAAACTCGACTTTTTTTGGATGTATTGACAGTGTTGGGTAGATAGTATATAATATGAATATAAAGGGAAAAGGGGGTGTAACCAATGGGCTATGAAACGGTTTGCATTTAGAATTGGGGGGGTTGCATGATAGTGTAACTAAACCGCAAAAAGAAGAAAATGTAATCTTGTTTTTGAATAAAAGAGAAAAAGGTTATGTTTCGGTAAATATGGAGCATAGCATTTTTACAGTATCAGAAGATGGCATATTATATTCATTTTCGAATACAGAAGAATTATCATCATACGACGGGAAGAAAGAAACCATACTTTTTGAGAAAATTAAAGAAGTGCTCGGTTAAAATGGAAAAAGGAGGGGATGAAATGAAAATTGCTTGCAGAAAAATGGTGATAGTGGCATTTGTTATTGCGCTACTACTGGTCATATTTTCGTTTTTCCCTCGTTACGGTCAGTTTTACGGAAGTGTTTCGGTGAAGCAGCAACAAAAAATTGATTTATATTTAGAGAAATATAACGGTGGAGGTCGAGATGTTGGGAAAGAAACGCCTGTATTTGATGACGTATATGCAAATCTGTCTTATTCCACGCCGCATTTAGCTCGCGTGGCGGCGTATTCTAAGTTGGGGGTATACGGTACGATTATAGATGCGGAATATGCTTGTCAAACAAAGGATCTCGAAGGAAAGGAGAGGTTGGTTGCAAGCAAAAAGCGGGACGAGTTACCGGGGGTTGCCCATTGGGTACAATATACCCTGCAAGTAAAAGAGAGTTTTATCGGTAAATTGTGGTATAAACAGAAAATAAAGATTTTGGTTACAGGGAACAGTACGGAAGGGATAAATGCACAACTTGGAGTGGGTGATGAAACGATTTTTTTACTACAGGGATTTGATGCGGGTTTGAAAGAGAACTATTATACGCCAACTTTATATGAGCATGGATGTTTTAAAGTAAACAATACCGATGTGTACGCATTTTCAAATATTTTGAGTACTTGTAATTATGATGGTGCAAGTACAAAAAAATTGATAAAAGATATAAAAAGAATGCGGCAGGAAATGGGATTGTGTTAATACGTTCTGCTTGCTGTGGAGAGTGGTGCCAATTTCCCATAACCCCTATATAGAGTTACGCAAAAAGCGGTATAAGGGCAAATATCACTTTAAAATAAGGCAAAATAAAAAAACGCACCCGACGGATTGTCGGGTGCGTTGCAATTTATAGGGAATTAATACATTCCGCCTGCGCCGGCAGCGGCGGCTGCGGCAGCGGCGGCGTTGCCGCCTTCTTCCTTTTTATCGGCAATCAAGGACTCGGTGGTGAGTACCATAGATGCCACGGAAGCGGCGTTTTGTAAAGCCGAACGGGAAACCTTGGTGGGGTCTACAATGCCGGCCTTGAGCATATCCACGTACTCCTCAGAGTAAGCGTTAAAGCCGTAGTTGGGGGTCTTAGCGGCCAAAATCTTGTCTACAATGACAGAGCCCTCTAAACCGGCATTGGCGGCAATTTGACGGATGGGTGCCTCTAATGCCTTGTAAACAATGCGGGCGCCGGTCTTTTCGTCACCGTCTAAGGTTTCGGTCAGAGCGCCGACACTCTCCATAGCCGACAGGAAGGCTACACCGCCGCCGGCAACAATGCCTTCTTCAACGGCGGCCTTGGTGGCAGCAAGAGCATCCTCAATGCGGAGTTTGTTCTCTTTCATTTCGATCTCGGTAGCGGCACCAACCTTAATAACGGCTACACCGCCGGAAAGCTTAGCCAAACGCTCTTGCAGCTTCTCGCGGTCAAAGTCGGAGGTGGTGGTTTCAATCTGGCTCTTGATTTGGGTAATGCGGGCAGAAATCGCCTCTTTGGCACCGGCGCCGTCAACGATAATGGTTTCTTCTTTGCCAATCTTTACCTGACGGGCGGTACCCAATTGACTGATTTGGGTGTCTTTAAGCTCTAAGCCCAAATCTGCGGTAATGACCTCGCCGCCGGTTAAGGTGGCAATGTCTAAAAGCATCTCTTTGCGGCGGTCGCCAAAGCCGGGGGCCTTAACGCCAACGCAGGTGAAGGTGCCGCGCAGCTTGTTTACAATAATAGTGGACAGAGCCTCGCCCTCAATATCCTCGGCGATAATTAAGAGTTTCTTGCCGCTTTGTACAATTTGCTCCAACAGGGGCAGAATTTCTTGAATACTGCTGATCTTCTTGTCGGTAATCAAAATCAGCGGGTCGTCTAACACGGCCTCCATCTTGTCTGTGTCGGTGGCCATATAGGGGGTAATGTAACCGCGGTCTAACTGCATACCCTCTACAACCTCAGAGTAGGTCTCGG
>CAZUJI010000034.1:6445-9522 GCA_964620235.1 uncultured Eubacteriales bacterium | reverse complement strand
TTGGGCGCACCCCACGCTCTAACCCTGCAACCTACACCGGCGTGTTTAACGATATTCGCGATTTGTTTGCCGCCACCCCCGACGCCAAGGCCAAGGGCTACGGCCCGGGTCGGTTCTCGTTTAACGTTAAGGGCGGCCGCTGCGAAAGCTGTCAGGGCGACGGTATTATTAAAATCGAAATGCACTTTTTGCCCGATATTTACGTCCCCTGCGAGGTTTGCGGCGGCAAGCGCTACAACCGCGAGACCTTGGAGGTGCAGTATAAGGGCAAATCCATTCACGATATTTTAGAAATGACGGTGGAGGAGGCGCTGCGCTTTTTTGAGCACCTGCCTAAAATTCACCGCAAGCTGCAAACCCTGTTTGACGTGGGCTTGGGCTACGTTAAATTAGGGCAGCCGGCTACCACCCTTTCGGGGGGCGAGGCGCAGCGGGTTAAACTGTCTACCGAGCTTTCGCGCCGTGCCACCGGCAAAACGGTGTATATCTTAGACGAGCCTACCACCGGTCTGCACACCGCCGACGTACAGCGGCTGATTGACGTGCTGCAGCGGCTGGTAGACGCCGGCAACTCGGTAATTATCATTGAGCATAACTTAGACGTAATTAAAACCGCCGACCATATTATCGATTTAGGCCCCGAGGGGGGCGACCGCGGCGGCTTGGTGGTGGCGCAGGGTGCGCCCGAGCAGGTGGCCAAATGCAAGGGGTCTTACACAGGCCAATTTTTAAGCAAGTTACTGTAGTGGTAAGAATTTACACATTATTCAAGAATTTAGGGCATATTTCGTTTAGAATAAAATCAAAAAAGGGGGGAGAAGCTTGTTTGGATACGTGCGCGCTCACAAGGCGCAGCTGCGGGTTTGCGAGTATGAGGCCTACAAGGGCGTTTATTGCTCGCTATGCCGCACCCAAGGCAGGCTTTACGGTCCCCTTACCCGTTTTATGCTCAGCTACGACATTGCCTTTTTGGCAATGCTGCATCTTTCGGTGCAGGGGGGCTGTGGCGGCTTTGCCGACAAGCATTGTGTGTTTAACCCCCTAAAAAAGTGCAAATATTGCAAGGGTGGCAGCCAGGCGCTGGAGTATGCCGCATCGGTGGCTATGCTGCTGTCGTACTACAAATTGCGCGACAGTATTGACGACAGCCGCGGCCTAAAGCGGGCGGTATTTAAATTATTGCACCCCTACTATAATCGCAAGCGCAAAAAAGCGGCAGGGCTTTACCCCAAGGCGGCCGAAATCGCCTTAGAATATTACGAGGGGCAACGGCAAACAGAGCAAACCCCCGACGCCGGCTTAGATGCTGCCGCCGAGCCCACCGCCAAAGCGCTGCAAAGCTATTTTGCCCTTTGCGCAGGTGGCGGCGAGTCCCGTCCCTTGGCGCGAATGGGCTATTGCATTGGCAAATGGGTCTATTTGTTAGATGCAGGGGCTGATTTAGAAAAAGATATTAAAAGCGGCGCCTTTAACCCCCTAAAGGCCGGTCTGCAGGGGCAAGATATACAGGGCTATTTGCAGAAGGTGCTGGTGCCCAATTTAAATGTGTGCATTACCGAGTGCGCTGCCGCCTTTGAGCTGGCCGATTGCCACGATTTTCGCCCCATTCTTGAGAACGTAATTTATTTAGGGTTAAAGCAAACCCAAAATACTGTATTAAATAAGGAGAATAAGCAATGAAAGACCCCTACAGCGTCTTAGGCGTTGGCCGCAACGCCACCGATGATGAAATTAAAAACGCCTATCGGGAGCTGGCGCGCAAATACCACCCCGACAATTACGCCGATAATCCCTTAGCCGATTTGGCGGGGGAGCGTATGCAAGAAATTAACAACGCCTACGACCAAATTATGAACAGCCGTCGGCACAAAAACAGCGGTGGTAACACGGGTGCCAACAGCGGCGCCGCCAACTCCAACTTCCCCGACGTGCGCAACCAAATTATGCAGGGGCGGTTAGAAGAGGCCCAGGAGATTTTAGACGGCGTACCCCCCGAGCGGCGGGATGCCGAGTGGTATTTTTTAAACGGCTCGGTGCTGTATAAACGAGGCTGGTTTGACAATGCCTACACCAGTATGGCCACGGCCTGCCGTATGGACCCCCAGAACCCTGAGTATCGGGCGGCCTTTGCCCAGCTGCAACGGCAGCGGGGCGGCGGCTTTGCCTATCGCGGCGCCAACAACACCTACGGTGGCGGCTGCAGCACCTGCGACGTTTGCCAAAGCTTAATCTGTGCCGATTGCTGCTGTGAGTGCATGGGCGGCGATTTGATTCCTTGCTGTTAGGTAGCCTGCTATGAAACAAACCAAAAAACTCACCCTGTCGGCTATGCTGGCGGCGGTGGCAGCGGTGCTTATGCTGGTGTCTTACTTCCCCTACTTAACCTATGCGGTGCCGGCGGTGGCCGGTGGGGTTATGGCGGTGGCGGTCATTGAGCTGTCGGCCAAATGGGCGTGGGTCAGCTATGCGGCCTCGGTGCTGCCGGTGGCCCTGTTTGCCGAGAGCGAGGCCAAGCTGCTGTACATTTGCTTTTTGGGGTTTTACCCCATTTTAAAAAGTCTGTTTGAGCGGTGGAAGAGTCGCGTAGCCGAGTACGCCGCAAAATTCGGCGCCTTTAATTTGGCGGTGGCGGTCATTTATCTGGCGGCTACCAAGGTGCTGGGCCTGCCTATGGAGGATATGGGCGTTTTGGGCCGTTGGGGTGTGCCCTTGCTGTGGGCAGCGGCCAACGGCGTGTTTTTGCTGTACGATATTGCCCTGACCCGTGTGATCGGTGCCTATATGTGGCGGCTGCACGGTAGGGTAAAAAACTGGTTTAAATAAACCGATAGGATTAGGGTTATGGAGAATGTATTAGTTATAGGCGGTGGCGCCGCGGGGTTAATGGCGGCCATTACCGCCGCAAAGCAGGGGCATCGGGTAACGGTAATTGAAAAGAACCCCCGACCGGCCCGCAAGGTAATGATTACCGGCAAGGGTCGGTGCAACGTTACCAATCATACCGATTTAGACGGACTGCTGCGCGCGGTGGCGCACAACGGTCGGTTTTTGTATTCGGCCTTTTCACAATTCGGTTC
>CAZUJI010000034.1:0-6435 GCA_964620235.1 uncultured Eubacteriales bacterium | reverse complement strand
GGCCTTTTTTGAGGCCGCAGGGGTGCCCTTAAAAACCGAGCGCGGCAATCGGGTATTTCCCGTGTCCGACAAGGCGGTGGACGTTGTGGACGCCCTGGTAAACACTGCTAAAAAGCAAAAGGTGCTGGTGCTTACGGGTACCGTAGAGCGCCTGTGCGTGGAAGATGATAAGGTTATAGGCCTTTTTTGTACCGACGGCCGATTCATTCGGGGCGACCGTGTGATTATCGCCACCGGCGGCCTTTCTTATCCCTTAACCGGCTCCACCGGCGACGGGTACCGCTTGGCCCGGTCGGTAGGGCATACCGTTACACCCCTTTCGCCCTCGCTGGTGCCCCTTTGCGTGCACGAGGGGTGGTGCTCGGCTTTGCAGGGGCTGTCGCTTAAAAACGTGGCGGTGCGCTTGTTTAAGGGCGCGGCCAAAAAATCGACGTTTACCGATTTCGGCGAGATGCTGTTTACCCATTACGGGGTTTCGGGGCCGCTGATTTTAAGCGCCTCGGCCCATATTGATAACCCCTCGGCTGCCGACTGGCGGTTAGAGATAGATTTAAAGCCGGCCTTGGATTCTGCCCAGTTAGACGCCCGCATTCTGCGGGATTTTGCCGAGAATTCCAATAAAAATTTTGTTAACGCCTTAGACGGGCTGCTGCCCCATAAGCTGATTCCCGTGGCGGTAAAGCTGTCGGGCATTGAGCCTACGGCCAAGGTCAACCAAATTACCAAGCCGCAGCGGCAAGCACTGGTAGAGGTGCTTAAAAATCTCACCCTACATATTACCGATTTTCGGCCCATAGACGAGGCCGTGGTTACCCGTGGCGGGGTAAAGGTGTCTGAGGTTGACCCCTCTACGATGCAGTCCAAGCGCTGCGAGGGGCTGTATTTTGCCGGCGAGGTGTTGGACGTAGACGCCTACACCGGCGGCTTTAATCTGCAAATTGCTTTTTCTACCGGCTACGTGGCCGGGGCATCGGTTTAGGGGGAATATTTTTGAAACAACCAAAAGCGCCGGGTAAAATCCGCCGATTTTTACCCTATTACAAAAAATACTGGGGTGTGCTGGCCATAGATTTATTCTGCGCCGCATTAACCACCCTTTGCGAGCTGACCCTGCCCTTAATTGTGCGGCAAATTACCAATACCGCCACCGCCGACGTGGCCGCCCTGACGGTGGAGCTGATTTTGCGTTGCGGCCTGCTGTATCTTATACTTAAGGTGGTGGACGTGGCGGCCTATTATTATATGGCCACCGTGGGGCACATTATGGGCACCAGGATTGAAACCAACCTGCGGCGGGATTTATTTGACCATTTGCAAAAGCTGCCCTTTTCGTATTACGACAATACCAAAATCGGCTCGTTAATGTCCCGCATTACCAGCGATTTATTTGACGTTACCGAGTTTTCGCACCATTGCCCCGAGGAATTTTTTATCGCGGGCATTAAAATTACGGCGTCCTTTGTGCTGTTGGCCCGTATGAATTTATGGCTGACCTTAATCGTGTTTGCGGTGCTGCCGCCTATGACCCTGGTGCTGGTGTTTTTCAACCGCGGTATGAAGGCCGGTTTCCGGGAGTCGCGGGTAAAAATTGCCGAGCTAAACTCCCAGGTGGAGGATAGTCTGCTGGGTATTCGGGTGGTGCAGTCCTTTGCCAATGAGGATATTGAGCGCAAAAAATTCGACGGCGGCAACCAAGGCTTTTTAAAGGTTAAAAAGAAGGTATACTACTATATGGGCGGCTTTCAGTCGTCTACACGACTGTTTGACGGCGTAATGTACATTGTGGTTGTGGTGGCAGGCGCCTTCTTTTTGCGGCAGGGCACCATTACCGCTGCCGACTACGTGGCCTTTTTGCTGTATATCAGCACCCTGATTACCTCGGTGCGCCGTATTGTAGAGTTTGCCGAGCAGTTCCAGCGGGGTATGACGGGCATTGAGCGGTTTTTTGAGGTGGTAGACGTGTACCCCGCCATTACCGACGCCCCCGACGCCAGGGAGCTGCAGCAGGTGCAGGGCAAGCTGGAGCTGAAAAACGTTACCTTCCGTTACTCGGAGGAAAACGATACGGTGCTTAACGATTTCAGTATGACCATAAACCCGGGTCAGCGTGTGGCGCTGGTGGGGCCCTCGGGTGGGGGCAAAACCACCATTTCGGCGCTGATTCCTCGCTTTTACGACGTGCAGCAGGGCAGCGTGCGCATTGACGGGCAAGATATTAAAGAGCTGACCCTGCGCTCGTTGCGGAACAACATTGGTATCGTGCAGCAGGACGTTTATTTGTTCTCGGGCTCGGTAAAAGAGAATATTGCCTACGGCAAGCCGGGGGCCACCGACGAGGAGATTGTTGCCGCAGCCAAATCGGCCGGCGCCCACGAGTTTATTTTAAGCCTGCCCCAAGGGTACGACACCTACGTGGGCGAGCGGGGCGTAAAGCTTTCGGGCGGGCAAAAGCAGCGTATCTCGATTGCGCGGGTATTCTTGAAAAATCCGCCCATACTTATATTAGACGAAGCCACCTCGGCCTTGGATAACGAGAGCGAGTACGTGGTGCAGCAGTCGCTGCAACGGCTGGCCAAGGGTCGCACCACTCTGTTAATTGCCCACCGTTTAACCACCATTAAAGATGCCGACAATATTATCGTGCTTGGCAAAAACGGCATTTTAGAGCAGGGCGATCATAAAGCCCTAATGGCCGCCAAGGGCGCGTATTACGAGCTGTATAATATGTATACAGTAGAATAAAGGAGTAAATTATGGTCTACACATCGGTAGAGCAGCTTATAGGCAACACGCCGCTTTTGGCCTTAGAGCGGTTTAGCCGCAAGCAGGGGCTGCAAACCCCCATTTTGGCAAAATTAGAATATTTTAACCCCGCAGGCTCGGTAAAAGACCGGGTGGCCCGCAGTATGCTGCAGGCGGCCGAGGCCTCGGGCAAGCTGCAGCCCGGTGGCACCGTTATTGAGCCCACCTCGGGCAATACGGGCATTGGCTTGGCGGCTTTGGCAGCAGCTAAGGGGTATAAAACTGTGATTGTAATGCCCGACAGTATGTCGGTAGAGCGGCAAAAGCTCATGCAGGCCTACGGGGCACAGCTGGTACTGACCCCCGGCGCCAAGGGTATGGCAGGCGCCATACAAAAGGCCGAAGAATTGGTAAAAACCACAAAGGGCGCCATTTTGGCAGGGCAGTTTATAAACCCCGCAAATCCTCAAGCCCATTTTGACACCACCGGCCCCGAAATCTGGGCCGATACCGAAGGCAAAGTAGATATTTTTGTGGCAGGTGCAGGCACCGGCGGTACCGTTACCGGCACGGGCAAATATTTAAAGGCCCAAAACCCTAAGGTGCAGGTGGTGGCGGTAGAGCCCGCTGACTCGGCGGTGCTGTCGGGGGGCAAGCCCGGCCCTCACAAGCTGCAGGGCATTGGCGCAGGCTTTGTGCCCCAAATTTTAGAGGTTGAAATTTTAGACGAGATTTTTCCCGTAACCACGCAGCAGGCCTATACGGCGGCGCGGCAGTTGGCCGCCACCGAGGGCGTGCTGGTGGGGGTTTCCTCCGGCGCGGCGCTGTATGCGGCAGCGCAGGTGGCCAAGCGAGAGCAAAACCTGGGCAAAACTCTGGTGGTTTTACTGCCCGACACCGGCGAGCGCTACCTTTCTTCAGATTTGTTTTAAAATTCTTGTGTGGAGGGGATTTTATGAAAAAGAAAATCTGCTTTAAAGCCTTGGCGATTGTTTTAGCCCTGCTTTTGCTTTGCAGCATAGGGGTAATACCCGCCACGGCGCAAGAGGCCTACCAAAAGCATATTACCCCCACAAAGTATACCGACGATTTTGAGGATGAAGCCCAGGGCGCCAACCCCAGCCATTGGGTAGAGCGCAATATTTACGACGATTGGAGGGTTTTGTCCCAAGACGGGAGCAAGGTTTACGGCGCCGTGTCTGACGAAAAGGCGATGTATACCTGGTTGCACGGGTTCGAAACCGACCTTACCCTGAAAGCCCGCTTTAAAAGCGATTGCGCCCAGGGCAAAATCGGCTTTGTTACCCGTATGTACGATATTTCGGTATACGTGGCGGTGGGGTACGACGTAGCCTCGCAAAAATGGTTTATGGCCTCGCGCCTGGGCAGCGACGTAGACGAGCAGATTATTTATGCCGACACCGCCACGCCCTTAAAGGCCAAGGCCTGGCACGATATGGAAATTACTCTGGCAGGTAGCAGCGTCACCGCCAAGGTAGACGGCAGTCAGGTGCTGGCGGTAAATGGGGTAGAAAATACCGTATTTGGCCGTATGGGCGCCTTTACCCACGGCGCGGCGATGTATATTGACGACGTGGAGCTTACCTGCCCCAACGGTACCGATTTTACCGATGGCGTGGTAGAATACACCGTAGATAAAATCAATTATCTAAACGCCTTAGAGGTAGAGGATTTGGGCGACGGCAATTTGTTTGCCATTCACGGTGAGCGGGTGTTTCTCTCGGCCGATGCAGGGCAGACCCTAACCCCCATAGACGAGGACTCCCCATATGCCGCAGCCGTTGCGGGCGGTGGCTATACTACCCTTTATCCATTAGGGCAAAACCGCTGGCTGCGGGTGGCGCCCAACATGGTGGTCAGCTTGTCTGAGGACGGGTTAAAATCCTGGGCGCAAATTGGCCGCGTGCTGTCAGAGGCCGACTGCGTAGACGAGCAGGGTCGCGCAGCTGCCATCTTCCACATAAACAGTATGACCGGCGTGCCTATGCCCGACGGGCATACCCGCCTGTTTATGCCTATTGCGTGGCGCCTGTATAACAAAACCAACTCTATAACCGGCCACTACGTGCGGATTTTTTACAGTGACGACGAGGGCAAAACCTGGCAAGAGTCGCAAAACGACTCCCGCGATTTAATTCCCACCTACAAAATTACCTCGCCTACCTATGCTGAGGGCAAGGTAATTGCCTGCGCCGACGGCAGTATACGCTATTACCAAACCCGCAATATCAGCGGCTCTGCAATGTATATGGAGTCGGTGGACGGCGGCGTTACCTGGAGCAGCTTTGGCAAAATCCCCTACATACAAAATCCCGTGGGCTCCTTTGGCATTGCCGAAGACCCCGAGGCCCCCGGCACCTACTATATGGCGGCGGTCAACGATTCCTCTTGGGCGTTAAGCTCTATTTTACCCCGTACCCGTTTGTCGCTGTATAAAACCACCGACGGCAAAAATTGGAGCTTTGTTACCGATATCGACCGCTCGGGCAAAATCGGCAACAGCTACGATAAATTCCAGTTTTTAGACCCCAGCGTTACCGTTGTGGGGAACTATATTTACGTTACCTACGGTCACAGCACCGCATTTGCGCAGGGCGCTCACAACAACCAACGGGCCCGCTTCGTGCGGCTGGAGAAGGATAAGCTAACCACCCGCGGGTGGGACGATGCCACCGTGGCCGACACCACCTTCCCCTTAGAAATTTCGGTAACGGGCACCCCCAAAACCAAATATAAAGTAGGCCAGGCATTTACCACCCAAGGCCTGCAGGTGCAGGTAACGGCCATTAACGGTCAGGTTACTACCCAATCGGCAGATAAATACGCGGTGGTGCAAGCCCCCGATACCTCTACCCCCGGTACCTACACCGTAACGCTGCTGAGCGAATTTTATATGACCGCGCAGTACACCGTTACCGTAGCCCCCGACCGCACTCCCTTGTTTATTGGCTTAGGCGTGGGCGGTAGCGTGCTGCTGATTGCCGCAGCCGTCGTTTTATGGCTCCGCCGCAAAAAGAAAAATACTTTGGCAGAATAAGTTTTAAAACCGAGTGGCTTGCTGCTCGGTTTTTTCTGTATTTGCGCCATTCTTTTCTTGACGGGCACGGCGTTTATATGGTAAAATAGCACATAGTTGTATGCTTTATGCAAAAAACTAATTGTTGGAGGAACATAAATGGAAGACAAAAAAACTTTTCAACCCTATGTGCCGGCCGATAAAGTCACCCCCGAGTTAACGGTTACCAGTATCGTTGTGGGTGTTTTGTTGGCGATCATATTCGGCGCAGCCAATGCCTATTTGGGCCTGCGCGTGGGTATGACGGTATCGGCATCTATCCCGTCGGCGGTTATCGCTATGGGTGTGATCCGCGTGATGATGCGGAAAAATTCTATTTTAGAGAGCAATATGGTGCAAACCATCGGCTCGGCAGGTGAGTCTTTGGCCGCAGGCGCCATTTTTACAATGCCGGCCCTGTTTTTGTGGGCGGCCGAGGGTATAATGGACAAGCCCGGCTTGTTAGAGATCACCATAATCGCCTTGTTGGGCGGCCTATTGGGCGTATTCTTTATGGTGCCCCTGCGCACGGCCCTCATCGTTCGCGAGCACGGCATTTTGCCTTACCCCGAGGGTCACGCTTGCGCCGAGGTTATGTTGGCCGGTGAAGAGGGCGG
>CAZUJI010000033.1:0-9529 GCA_964620235.1 uncultured Eubacteriales bacterium | reverse complement strand
CCGTACTTACCCACGATGCCAATGTAGTAGCGACGAGCCTCGCAGGCCCAATCCTCTTCTACGTCCAAGGCGCCGAACTTACCGAAGCCGTCAGCCGAGAACAGCACCTTCTCGGTGCTCTCGTAGGTAACGATAACCTCAGGCCAGTGCACCATAGGGGCGGTAACAAAGGTGAGCTGATGGGTGCCCAGCGACAACGTATCCCCCTCGCCCACAACGATTTGACGGTCGGCAAAATCCTCGCCGAAAAACTGCTCCATCATTTTAAAGGCCTTGGCCGAGGACACGATTTTGGCGCCGGGGTAAGCCTTAATAAAATTTTTGATGTTGGCCGAGTGGTCGGGCTCCATATGCTGCACCACTAAATAATCGGGGTTGCGACCGCCCAGGGTGTTTTGAATATTATCTAACCACTGGTGGGTAAAGGCGGCGTCTACCGTATCCATAATGGCGATTTTTTCGTCTAAAATGGCGTAGGAGTTATACGACATACCGTTGGGCACCACGTATTGCCCCTCAAACAGGTCAATTTGGTGGTCGTTTACGCCGATATACTGAATTGCATTTGAAATAACCATACTTTTTGCCTCCGCTACACAAATTATTATAAAGGTATTATATAAATTTTTTACAGATTTTTCAAGGCCAAACTACATAATCAATCTAAGATTTTTCCGTCGGTAGAAATGGTCACCACGTTCCAGGGGATAAACTTCCCGCTTTGCAGCAGCGCCTGCTTGGCCGCAGCCTCGATGCCGCCGCAGCAGGGCACCTCCATACGCAGGATGGTCAGGCTTTTAATAGAGTTGCCCGCTAAAATTTGGGTCAGCTTTTCGGTGGAGTCGCCCACATCTAATTTAGGGCAACCGATGAGGGTAATGCGGTTGCGCATAAACTCGTTGTGAAAATTACCGTAGGCATAGGCGGTACAATCGGCGGCAATAAGCAGATTGGCATCCTCAAAATAGGGGGCGTTCACGGGCACCAGCTTAATTTGCACCGGCCACTGCATTAACTGGCTGGGGGTAGCGGCCGATTTATGTACTGCCGTTGCCGCGGGCCGTTTTATGGCCTTAGACTGGGTGCCGGGGCAGCCGCAGGGCAGCTTTACCCCCTGCTTTTGCATTTTGGCTTGGCGCACCGCCTCTTCGTTATAGGCGGGGGCCTCGCGTTGCTCAAAGGATATAGCGTCTACGGGGCAAGCAGGCAGGCAATCGCCCAAGCCGTCACAATAATCCTCTCGGGTGAGCACGGCCTTGCCGTTTATCATTTCAATGGCGCCCTCGTGGCAGGCGGCGGCGCAGGCCCCGCAGCCGTTGCATTTTTCGGCATCAATTTTTATAATTTTTCTAAGCATAATTCTTCTCCTTTTAAAAGCATTTTCCGTTTTTACAATCCTCGGTGCTGCCGCAACGGTAGCACAGCTCGTTGGGGCATTGGCCGGTGGTAAAAAAGTCATTTAGGTTTTGGGCGGTGGTTTGGGCAATGTTCTCCAACGCCTCGTTGGTTAAAAAGGCCTGGTGCGAGGTAACGATTACGTTGGGCATAGAAATCAGCCTTGCCAACACGTCGTCCTCTAAAATATGGCCCGAGTTATCCTCAAAAAACAAATCCGACTCCTCTTCGTACACGTCTAAACAAGCGGCCCCTACCCTGCGGGATTTAATGCCTGCCAGTAAGGCCTCGGCATCTACCAGCGCGCCGCGAGAGGTATTGAGCAGCACCACGCCGGGCTTGCATTTTTCTAACGCGGCAGCGTCAATCAGATGGTAGGTGTCCTCGGTTAGGGGGCAATGCAGCGAGATAACGTCGCTTTGCGAGAACAGGGTGTCTAAATCTACGTATTTTACCGTATCGCCGTTGTCTAACCCGGGGGCGGGGAATTTATCGTAGGCCAGCACCCGCATACCAAAGCCGCGGCAGATATCTATAAACACGCGACCAATGCGGCCGGTGCCCACCACACCCACGGTTTTGTCGTGCAAATCAAAGCCGGTAAGCCCCGCCAGACTGAAGTTAAAGTCCCGCGAGCGAATGTAGGCCTTGTGAATACGGCGAATAGAGGTCAAAAGCAGCGCCATAGTATGCTCGGCCACCGCATAGGGGGAGTAAGCCGGCACCCGCAGCACGTGCAGCCTACTGTAGGCGTAGCGCATATCTACGTTGTTAAAGCCGGCGCAGCGCAGGGCCAATATCTTAACCCCCAGCGCCACCAAACGGTCAATCACCGGGGCGCTGACGCTGTCGTTTACAAAGGCGCAAACACCGTCGTACCCGTGGGCCAGCTCGGCGGTATCCTCGTTTAATTTGGTTTCAAAAAATTTAAACTGTATCCCATACTGCGCGCCGTATTTTTCAAAAGAGGGGCGGTCGTAGGGCTTGGTGTCAAAAAAAGCAACTTTCATTTTGGGTTCCTCCTTGCTTTTGCAAAATAAGTATAGTATACTAAATATAAAAAGTATGTTGAATTTTCAACAAAATGGTGAGAAAATGAAAAAATATTTGCAAATTTTAAAAAAATGCGCTCTGTTTCGGGGCATTGCCGAGGCCGATTTGCTGCGTATGCTGGGCTGCCTGGGCGCCAAGGTGATGACTTTTGACAAAAAGTATACCATTTTGGGCGAGGGGCAACCGGCACGGTATATCGGCATTATTTTGTCCGGCACGGCGCAAATCATTCAGGTGGATTACTACGGCAACCGCAGTATTTTAAGCAACTTGGTGGCGGGCGAGGTGTTTGGCGAGGCCTTTGCCTGCGCGGGGGTAGAGGCATTGCCGGTAACGGTGGTGGCCGAAAGTCCCTGCCGGGTTATGCTTATAGACAGCCGCCACGTTTTGCACACCTGTGAGAAGGCTTGCGGGTTTCATCAAAATTTGATTTTTAATTTAATGCAGGATTTAGCGGCCAAGACCATTTTGTTTCATCGGCGAATGGAGATTCTGGCCAAGCGCACCACAAGAGAAAAGCTGCTGGCCTATTTAATGCTGCAGGCCAAAAACGCAGGCAGCAACACCTTTGTGATACCCTTTGACCGTCAAGCCCTGGCCGATTATTTAGAGGTGGACCGCAGCGGCCTTTCCACCGAGATCGGCAAGCTGCGGCAAGAAGGCGTGCTGACAAGCCGCAAAAACACCTTTACGTTGCTATAGGGTGACCCAAGGCGGTTTTTTGTAGGGCGGGGCCTTGGTCCCGCCGCCAATGGTTTCTGTTTCGGCGGGAGTAAACCCCCGCCCTACGGCAATAACCAATCCCCACCGAGAAAACGCAAATGTCGTTAGCGAAGTTTTTGGTTTAGCATAGAATAATATATTGGGTTAGAAGAACCGGCATCACATTTGTATGTACAAACGCACTTGGTCAGTAGCCCAACCCCCCTAACAACACAAAAGAGAAGATTCGTGTGTTGCAACGAGTCTTCTCTTTCTTTTTATCTGTTAAGTGATATGCTGACTATAGTCAGCGTGATATTTTCTTTTGAAAATTCCTCGCCTATGGCGAGATATTTTAAAAGAAAGTGATATTCTATTCGCCACAAACTGTCCGAAGGACAATATCACTAGCGACAGCTAATATCACTGCGAAGCAATATAACTCGCCGCAGGCGAATAGAGTTGCGTGATTGGGGTGGCTTTTGCATTATAATATAGGCGCATCGTGCAGCTCGCTGCCGGGGCTGCGGTGCGAGGGCGAGTAGCCAAACCGCTTTTTGTACTGCACAAAAAAGTTCGAGTAATCCTTAAAGCCGCATTCCGCCGCCGCTATGGTGGGGGGTGTTTTGCGCACGATCTTTTTATGGGCCAAAATCAGCCGCTTGTTTAATACGTACTGGTGCAGGGGGATTTGCATTTCTTCTTTAAACTGGTGCGAAAGGTGCGAGGGCGAAATATGCAGCTCCTCGGCAATAATTTTCAGGGTTAAGGGCTTAGAAATGTTATCGCGTATATACTGAATGGTTTTTTTGGTAACGTTGGACATAAAGCTGGTATTCTCTAAGGATTCCTCAGCGGCGACGTCAATGCACACCAGCAGCTGGGCCAGATAGGCCTTAAGTAAAATCTGCTTTTCCAGCTCGTCCCGCTCAAACATACAAAGGTCCCTGAGCTTTCCGAAAATTTCGGCAACCTCTTCATCCTTTATAAAGCGAATATCCTGAAACTTGCGCTCCATCAGCTCCTCTAACTCGGGCAAATCACCCAATTTAAAAACACAGCGGGTGTAAACGGCTTCGTCCCCTTGGGCCATAAACTGGTGAAAAGTCTCTTTCGGTATAATCACCAGCGTACCGGGCGTGAGTTTTTTGCGCCCGTACTCAGAGATAAAATCGTTTTCTCCGTCTACCAGATAAAACAGCTCGTGCTGGGTGTGGAATTCTTTTTCATACCGTTCGTAGCTGCCCCGCGCGTACCGAAACAGAAATTGATCGTACCGCAAACGGATAGAAAACTTGCTCATGCCCTTGCCCCTCCCTTCAAAGATTGCAAGAAAACCAAGATTTTTTGCCAAAAACCCGTTTGTATTGGTTATATAATATGCTAAAATGAGAAAAAAGTCAATAAAAAATGATTTTTTCTAAACAGGATTTGTTTGTACTACGGTTGAACCTATTGAAATCACAAAATACGCGTGGTATAATACAGCCGACAATTATCCTTTGGAGGTTTTGGTATGAATCATTTAAAGGCCGGCTTTAGCCGCGTAGACGTAACACCTATGCTGGGCATTGGTATGGCCGGCTACTACGTGCCCCGCAAAGCAGACGGGGTTTTAGACCCGTTAGAAATTAACGCCTTGGCCCTGGGCTGCGGCGACAGCAAGGTGGTGCTGCTGAGCATTGACCACTGCGGCATTGGGAAGGAAGTTTTGACCCCTATGCGTCGGCACGTTTGCGACGTAACCGGCCTGCCCTTTGAGGCGGTGTATATTCACGCTACCCACACCCACACCGGCCCGTTTTTAAACCCCGACCCTACCGAGCCTTTGGAGATAGAATACACGCAAACCGTTACCCGCAAAATGGCCGACGCTGCACGCTTAGCGCTGGCCGATATGCTGCCTGCCAAAATGGGCTACGGCATTGGCAACGCGCCGAATATTGCTTTTGTTCGCCGTTTTCGTATGAAGGACGGCTCGGTTCGCACCAACCCTGGGGTAGATAATCCGGATATCGTTGCCCCCATTGGCAACGTGGACGAACGGGTAAACGTTTTGCGATTTGACCAAGAGGGCGGCAAGAGCCTGGTGCTTGTAAACTTTGGCGACCACCCCGACGTGGTAGGCGGCTGCAAGATTTCGGCCGACTGGCCCGGTTTTTTGCGCAAAACGGTGGAAAAAACGCTGGACAACACCCGTTGCATTTTCTTTAACGGTGCCCAAGGCGACGTAAACCACGTAAACGTTCACCCCAGAGGCGGGTATTTAAACGATATGTTTATGGATTTTGACGACGTGGCCAGAGGCTACAAGCACGCGCAGTATATGGGTCGCGTGGTGGCCGGCGGCGTACTGCAGGCCTACGATAAGGTAAAATACGTAGAGGTAGACCGCATCTGTTTTGCCCAAAGGCTGCTGCAGGTTCCCGCCAATTTGCCCCAACCGGAGCAAATGGACGAGGCCAAACGTATTCACGCGTTGCATACCGTAGGCCGCGATGCCGAGCTGCCCTACAGCGGTATGATGTTAACCACCGTCGTGGCAGAAGCCGCCCGTATGGTACGGCTCCAGCACGGCCCCGAAGCCTTTGAGATGCCCCTGAGCGCCGTTGCCATTGGCCCGGTGGCCCTGTTCGGCCTCCCCGGCGAGCCCTTTACCGGCATTGGTCGGGCGTTGAAAGAGGCAAAGGGCTGGGAGCTGGTGTTGCCCACCTGCAACACCAACGCCAAAGAGGGCTACTTTCCTATGCTGGAGTGCTATGAGGAGGGTGGCTACGAGGCAGGAAGCTCTAACTTTAAAGCCGGTGTAGCCGAGCTGATTATTGAAGCCGGCCTGGAGCTTTTAGAAGAAATAAAATAAGCGTTTGCCCACAGAGCCGGTGGCATTTCGCAAAACGCCTTACTTATAAAAAAGCTGTGTAGAGGTTCTACACAGCTTTTTATTTTTGTGATTTTTGTTTGGCAAGCAAAATTGGCAACCGGTGTATGAAACACGCCTCTTTCGGCCAAAATAAGGGCAGAAAGGAGTGTTTTTTATGATAGAAAAGGATACCATTCAATTATTGCGGGAGTGCGACTCGGGGGTAAAAATGGGGGTAGACTCTATAGAAGAGGTGCTGCCCTACGTGCACGCCCCCGAATTAAAGGACTGCCTGAACGTTTGCAAAAAGGAGCACAAAAAGTTAGAAAGCGAGATTTTAGAGCAATTGGACCGCTTTGGTGACGAGGGCAAGGCCCCCAACCCCATTGCCAAGACGATGTCGCGAATGAAGACCAACGTAAAGCTGGTAATGGACGAATCGGACAACACCATTGCCGATTTGATGACCGACGGCTGCAATATGGGGGTAAAATCCTTAAACCGCTATTTAAACGAGTACAAGGCCGCCGACGAACGCTCAAAGGACATTACAAAGCGGCTGATTCATTTAGAGGAGCATTTAACCGAAGAAATGCGGTCGTTTTTGTAGGGGCGACTTTTCCCGCCCGAGGCAATAAAAAAGAGAAGGCTTGGGACACTTCCCTACGGAGGGTGTCCCAAGCCTTCTCTTTTTTGTTTTTATCTGTTTTTTTAGGTCAGGTCTACCCTACCCAAGGGGGCAAAGGTATCTAAGGTGTACATTTCCACCTTTTCACGGGTGCAAAGGTAAAATACGTCGCCGATATACAGGCCGCGGGCGCCGTAGCATTGGGTAAGGGTGGCTCGCAGGGTAAAGCCCTGCTCGGGGTCGTAGCCGTAAAGGGCGTAATCCTGCTCGGTGGTAAAGCCAATCAGATTTTTGGGCTGTGACACCAGCACCGCTTTATGGTCGTACAGCGCGTCGCTGTAGCGGGCGTCTAACACTAAGGTGTGACTCTCGGTAACGTTTGTGGGGTCGGATATATCAAACATCGACAGCTTCACCCCCGTGGTCACGCCGTTTTCGTCGGCCTGCATACCCAGACCTAACAGCTTGCCGTCGCTATAGGGGTGCAGGTAGCTTGAAAAGCCGGGAATTTTTAACGCGCCCAGAATTTTCGGGGCGGTGGGGTCGCTTAAATCCACGCTAAACAACGGGTCGGTCTCGCGGAAGGTGACAAAATAGCCCACGTTACCCATAAAACGCACCGAATACACCCGCTCGTCGGGGGCAATATTCTCAATTTGGCCGGTAATTTGCAGATTTTGGTCTAAAACGTACAGAGCGTTCTCGGTTTGGCCGGTGGAGAAATAATACCCGCCGTTGGCCGAGGCTTTATAATCCTGCACCGTGGTTACAATGCGGAACGCGCCCTCGTATTCGTCCATAGAAAACTGATTTAAGGGGTGACCCGGCACCTTACCGGTGGCGGCCATGGCAATTTGCCCCTTGCTGATGGCAAAGCGCACCAAATCGGTTACCGATTTGCCATCCTCTATGCGGGTGGCGGCGGTGTAGATATTTTGGGTGTTGGCATACACGCCGGCGGCCGAGCCAAACACCGAATGCTGGTCTATGCGGGTGGCGGTGGCAATATCCACCGAGCCCACCACGGTATACTGGGTGGCCTTGGGCTGGGGCACTACGGCAATATCCTCTACGGGGCAAAGGGCGGCCGTTTCGTCCGCTAAAAAGTTGGGGATATACCCCTCGGGGGTGTCTTGCTGAATGTTTTCGTTCACGTAATACCGCGAAATAATATACAGCACCCCGTCTACCACGCGGGTGGTTTCGGCAGCGCCGCTTTGCAGCAGGGTTTTAAGCATTTTGGGGGCGGTACGGTTGGTAATATCGTAAATTACCGCGCCGTAATAGCCCGTATTGCGGTGGATGCGGTTAATAATCAGCACCAAGCGGTCGCCCACCACGTACATCGACTCAATATCGGTTTGCACAACGCCCTCGTCGGTTTTTTCTTTTTGGGGCATGGTAATGGTGGCCAGCACCCTTGTGTCGGCCCCTGCGGCCTGCAAAATAGACACGCGGTCGGCGTTCTGCGCCAAAACGTACAGATATTTGCCGTCGGTCTTGACAATATCGGCCTCGTCTACGTCGGCGTGCTGGGTGTTGGTGCCCGAGTACTCATTTTGCAGGTTCTCGCTCTCCCCTTGGCTGGTGGTAGGCTTAGTTGTGGTGCCCACGTTCACGTCTAAGGCCTCGTCCACAATGGCGCCGTCCTCGGCGTCACCGCCGGTTTGGACTTCCACCAAGCCACTGTATAGGGTGTAGCCGGAATTCTCCCGGTCTTTTAAGATTTTTTTATTCAGAGCGTAGAGCTCCTGGTAGTCGGCCACGTTTTGCACCTGCTCGATTTGGGGTACGGTGGGTCGGTGCCGAGCCACCAAGGCGCCGCAGCCTACCGCCACGGCCAGGCTTAATGCGGCCGCTGCAACACGGCGCAGCCCGTAATGGGGCGCAGCTGCTTTGGCGGGCGCGGCCTTGGCATTGGCTTTTTGGTTGAGCTTATACAGCATATAGGCTTTGGTTTCGTCGGACAAGCGGATATTTTCATTGTCTTGGGTGTATTGTTCTTTAAACAAGCGTACTCTCTCCTTCCATAGAAATGCGTAGCATTTTGCGGGCACGGTGCAGCTGGGATTTTACCGCCCCAGGCTTGGCGCCGGTCAGGCGGGCAATTTCTTCTACACTGTAGCCCTCGTAGTAAAACAGGTGAATTACAGTACGGTACTTGGCGGGGAGCTGCATTACCCGGCCGTAGACCCGGCTTTCTTGCTGCACTTGGTCGGCCAAGGTGTCGGGCAGTTGGGCAAAATGCCGCACCCAAGCTGAGCCCAAAAGATTTTTTGAGCAGTTTAGGGTAACCCGCAGCAGCCAGGCCTTGCAATGCTCGGCCGATTGAAAGCGGGGTTGAGCCTTTATGTACCTTACAAACACCTCTTGCACGATATCCTCGGCATCCTGCCGATGCTTTGTACGGGCAAAGGCCAGCCGAAACACGGTATCGGCGTATTCTTCAAATAGTTTGCCTACGGGCAAAATGGGTTGTTCCGCATCGTTCGTACGCAGCGATGGGTTTTGCATAATTTACCCCCCCTTTTTTCTAAAATAGGGTAGCAGATAAAACGGTTCCGGTTTTACCTTGCTACCCTAAATACAAAATACACCCCAAAAAGGTTGCAAATTTTTGAAATTAAATTTCTCTTTTTTCCAGACGGTCTAAAAATTCCCCGAAGCTGCACCGTTCCCCCGCCCAAGGGTGCTCGGCCGAGGGCAGAATATGGTCGGTAAGCAATAGGCAATGCAGCCCCGCGGCGTTGGCGGCGTACATATCCTCTAACTCGTCGTTCCCCACCATCAGGCACTCGTCGGGGGCTACATTTAACGCCTGGAACATTTCTAAATACTAGTTGGGGTTGGGCTTGCTGTAGGTAGAGTTTGTGTAGTTGGTTACCCGATCA
>CAZUJI010000032.1:0-9740 GCA_964620235.1 uncultured Eubacteriales bacterium | reverse complement strand
CAACGCCTACGGCTACAACCGGGGCGATCTGCAGGGCATGCCCCAGTGGTGCATTACCGTTGGCATGAGGCAGCTCCTTTCTGCCAGAAAGATCTATATTGCCCTGAACCGCCCCTGGCAGTTTGGCCCTTTGAAGCACGCGCTTCTGGATGCGCAGACCGCTGGGCTGCCTGCATCCTTGCTGCGCCGCTGCGGCGATGTAACATACTGCGGTTATCCGGATGTTCTGGAAGGAATTTTATAAAAAGGAGAAACGGAATATGCAAGTCAAATCGTTTATGTACAATATGATCCTCTCCGAACTGGAGGATGCGGTGGGTGCAGAAAATGTATCCACTAAAAAAAACGAGCGTGCAGTCTATAGCGTAGACTACTTCTGGCTCAGCCGTAAATGGCAGGATGCCGGTGAAGAGGGTCCTATGCCGGATATCGTGGTACGTCCCGGCTCTACAGAAGAAGTGTCCAAGGTGCTGAAGATTGCCAATTACTATAAGATTCCCGTTACCACTTGGGGCGGCGGTTCCGGCAGCCAGGGCGGCGCTCTGCCCGTGGCCGGTGGTATTCTGCTGGACCTCAAGCGTCTGGATAAGCTCATTGCGCTGGATGTGGATGCCGGCTATGTCACTTGCGAGACCGGTATGATCTTCGCCACTTTGGAAGATCTGGTCAACGAGAAAGGCTACTCTGTGATGCACCTGCCATCCTGCATGACCTGCTGTACCGTCGGCGGCGCTCTGGCTCACAACGGCATCGGCATTCTGTCCACCAAGTACGGCAAAATGGACGATATGTGTCTTTCTCTGGAAGTGGTGCTGCCCAATGGCGATATAATCGACACATTGCCTGTGCCCAAGCACTCCACCGGTCCTAACCTGCTGCCGTTCTTTATCGGCTCCGAGGGCACGCTGGGCATCATGACCAAGGCAAAATTTAAGATCGTCAAGCAGCCTGAAGTCAGAATCCACCACGCTTTCCTATTCTCCGATATCCATGTTGGCTATCAGGCCTGCCGCGATATCGTTCAGGCTGTCAAGCCCTCCATCGTCCGTCTGTTCGACGAGGCTGAAACCGTTTCCATCATCAAGAAGATCATCGGCTTTGCCAAGAAAGGCTCCTTCCTGAACCTGACACTGGAAGGCTATGAGAAGATCGTTGCTGCTGAGTTGGAGATCGTTTTGGAAATCGCCAAGAAGTACGGTGCAGAAGATCTGGGCACCGAGTACGGCGAAAAGTGGTTTGAAAACCGTATCACCTTCTTCTATCCCGACCATATCATGGATCTGCCCCAGATGTTCGGCACGCTGGACACCGTGGCCACCCATGACAACATTGAAAAAATTTACCGTGCAATGAAGTCCGCCGTGGAGGACAACTTCAGCCAGTACGGCGTCCGCTTCATTTCACACAGCTCCCACTGGTACGACTGGGGCGCCATGAACTACTCCCGCTTTATCATCGACAACCCCCCAAAGGATCCTGAAGAAGCTCTGCGTGTACATAATCAGGTCTGGAACACCGGCATCCGTGCTGCACTGGCCAACGGCGGCGTTCTCAATGACCACCACGGTGTCGGCCTAAAACTGTCCCGTCTGGTTCGTGAGCAGTATGGCCCCGCGCTCCAGGTGCTGCGGGCTCTGAAGGAAAAGCTGGATCCCAATGGCATCATGAACCCCTACAAGATGGGTCTGTAAGAAATGACAGGAGGTACAAAAGTTATGATTAGTCAGAATGCATTGCATCATGCGGAAAAGTGCCGCTTCTGCTGGATGTGCCGTCACCTGTGCCCCATTCAACATCAGACCGGCAAGGAGCTGAACACCCCCCGCGCCAAGGGTCTGCTGCTAAGCATGGTCGACAAGGGTGCTCAGGTATTTGATAAGGACATGGCAGAAGCCATGTATGAGTGTGTCATATGTGACGCCTGCACCAACGACTGTGCCACCGGTTACCAGCCTCCGCTGTTCATCCGCGAAGCGCGTACAGAGGCAGTCGTAAACGAACTGGCTCCCGAAGCTATTATGGAGCTGATCGACAAGGCGCTGGAATCCGGCAATATCTATGGTGTTGAGAAGCCCTCCTATGCACAGGACGGCACCGATGTTCTGGTTTACATCGGCGATGTCGCAGCAGTCCAGGTTCCCGAAATGGCAAATAATCTGCTGAAGGTTCTGGCCAAAGCCGGCGTCTCTGCCAAGGTTTTGGCCGACGAGCCCTCCTCCGGCATGATGCTGGCCGACCTGATGGGCTATACCCAGGAAGTGGTCGATCAGGCCAAGGTTTGTGCCGATGCCATTAACGGCGCAAGGCTGCCCGTTGTGGTGCTGGATAGCTACGATGCTGAGATTATGAAGCAGAAGTATCCCGAGTGGGGCTGCGAGATTCAGGCAGAAGTTTCCACTGCCACCGCTTTCGTTTCCATGCTGCTTGAAGAAGGTAAGCTGGAAGCCAAGACAGCAAACGGTATTACCGGTGCCTGCCATGACGACGACCGTCTGGCCCGTACGTTCCACGAGTTTGCCCCCATCCGTGCCATTGCCAAAGCAGCAGGCTACGAACTGGGCGAAATGTTCAATCGCGAAAAGTTGGCTAAATCCTGCGGCAGTGCTGTTGCGCTGGCCTATATGCCCGCAATCATTGCCAAAGTGGCTCTGGGCCGTTGGGCAGACCTGCGCCGCTACGAACTGACCGCAATGCTGGTCGCCAACCCCCAGGCTTACCTTTGCCTGAGCCAGGAAGTTCCCGAGGGCAACCTTCTGGTTGACCTGTACGGCGCATTGGTATAGAATATGAAAAACATTCTTGTTTGTGTGAAAGCGGTTCCTGCGGCCACTTCTGTGCAGGTGGATGGCGAATACCGGATCAAGCGCGACGGTGTCAGCCTGCAATGGAATATTGCCGATGAGTCCGCTCTGGAAGCGGCGCTGCGCCTGAAGGACAAGGATGGAACGGTTACGGTTCTTACCATGGGGCCTCCCAAACTGGAGGTTCCTCTGAAGGAACTGCTGGCGCGTGGCGCAGACCGGGCGGTTTTGATCACAGACCGGCTGATGGCCGGTGCGGACACCCGGGCAACAGCTGCCGCCCTGCAGGCAGCGGCAGCCAAGCTAGGCCCCTTTGATCTGATCCTATGCGGACGCCGTGCCATTGACGGCGAAACCGGTCAGGTGCCGGGAGAACTGGCAGCAGCGCTGGGAATTCCCTGCGTTTCCAATGCAGAAAGCCTTGAAGAAGCAAACGGCAAACTGATGCTGCAACGGCGGCTGGAGGATGGACTTCAGCTCCTGCAGGCACAGCTACCGCTGGTTGTCAGTGTCTGCGAATATTCCTATCATCTGCGTCTGCCCGGTATCCTTTCTCTGCGCCGGGCCAGAAATAAAAGCGTGGAGCAGTATACCGCTGAGGATTTAGGTTTGGCTGCCCAGGACTGCGGTCTAAAAGGGTCGTTAACCAAGGTCATTGCCATGGAATCCAAATTCCCCGGCTTACGCAAAGGCCCCAAGGAAACCGATCTTACTGCAGGTGTGGTCAATGCCATCGGTATCATTCGGGAGGTGGGGCTATGAGTCAGGAAATTCTGGTGCTATGCCCTTTCCGCGCGGATGCGGGACTGATCTGTAAAGCATCGGAGCTATCCGGCGGAAGAACCCGGGTGTTGCTCCCTGCAAACGATTGGGAGGAAGCAGCTTGTTACGGTGCTTCTCAAATTCATACGTTAGCAGAAAGCACTATTGCTGACGAAGCTGTTTTTGCAGACTTTCTGGCAGAAAAAATAAAGCAGTGGGGTAGCATGATTATCTTAGCTCCTGCAACCATTCAAATGCGCAATATCATGCCCCAGTTGGCATGGAAATTGGGTGCAGGCTTAACGGCGGATTGTACCGCTCTGGAAATGAGCGGCGGAGATCTGCTGCAAACCCGGCCCGCATTCGGCAATTCCCTGATGGCCACCATCAAAACCTTAAGTGCGATTCAGATGGCCACCGTCCGCCCCGGAACCTACCGGGCGGTAGCGCGGCCAGTGAAAGACGCACACATCATTCCAGAGGAATATACCGGGAAAGAACGGGTGCAGGAAATGTCCTTTGAGGGCTTCTGCCAGGGAAAGCCTCTGTCTCAAGCGAAAATAATTATCGCCGGCGGCATGGGCGTGGGATCCAAAGAGGGATTCCAAAAGTTGGCTGCATTTGCCGACAAGCTGGGTGCCGGCTTGGGCGCTTCCCGGACGGCAGTAGATGCAGGCTTTGCCCCTTTCCGCTGCCAGATCGGTATGACCGGTATTGTGGTTTGCCCTAAGCTGTATATTGCCGTGGGTATCAGCGGCGCTGTGCAGCATCTGGCGGGTATGTCCGGTTCCCATAAGATCATCGCAATCAATTCTGATCCCAAGGCCCCTATCTTCGACTATGCGGACTATGGCATAGTGGGAGATTGGGAAACTGTTATTGACGCATTACTGAAGGAGGCATTTCTATGAATTATAAGAAGGCTTATATTCCTACCATTGGCTACACCAAGATCTGCGAGATCGGTAAGTGCAGCCTAAAAAAATTAGAGTTCGGCATGATCGAGTTGAACGCCGGTGACAAGTTGCCCTTCTACACCGCAGATCGGGAAGTGGCATTCATCATGCTGGAAGGTCATTGCAATGTATCTTTCAATGGCGAGAAGCACGAGAACATCGGCAACCGCAACAATGTGTTTGAAAACAAAAAAGCCGAAAGTTTCTATATGCCCAGAGCGCAGCATCTGGAGATCGAGGCCATCGATCATATTAAGATCGCTGTCTGCGGCACCCCAGTGGAAGAAAAGACCGAGCCTCAGGTTCTACGGGAGGATCATGTTGTCCTGAAACTACTGGGTCGGGTCCCCTTCCAGAGAGAGACCAGTTTCATCATCGACGGCAATTCCAATGCCAAGGTCCTGACCATTGGTGAAGCCTATTGCACAGAGGGCAACTGG
The DNA here is from genome assembly GCA_964620235.1 of uncultured Eubacteriales bacterium. GTDB lineage: Bacteria > Bacillota > Clostridia > Oscillospirales > Acutalibacteraceae > CAZUJI01. The sequence goes on along the minus strand of CAZUJI010000032.1, from coordinate 4,781 downwards.
GCCGGTTTCCCGCCCCACAAGCACGACGAGGACAATATGCCTACCGAGTGCATCTGTGAAGAAATCTACTATTTCCTGTTTGACCCCAAGCAGGGTTTTGCTGTGCAGTGTATGTACACTGCCGACGGCAGTCTGGACGAAGCCTATCGGGTAAAGAACGATGAGCTGGTGGAGCTCCCCTACGGCTACCACTCCACCGTTACCACGCCTGGTTATCAGTCCTATTTCTTGTGGCTGATGGCTGGCGATTATCAGGGTTTCAACCGCAGCAACGACCCCGCGCACGACTGGATTAAATAATCTGTAAACACTCCTTCCTATTCCACTGATGAGTCCTGCCCTTGGGAAGGCTCATCAGTGTTTTTAAATGAAAGAAGGTTTCGATATGATGAAATATGTTTTGGGTGCAGACATTGGCAGCGGTAGTGTCAAGTTGACCCTCCTATCCCGGGATGGTGTCATCGCCGCCACTGTCAGTTGTGAATACCCTACCCATTATCCCCAAGTGGGCTGGTGCGAGCAGGACCCGGAGGACTGGTGCATAGCCTTTCAGACCGCCTTTGCGGATATTCTAAAAGAAACCGGGATTGAGGCTCGGCAGATCGAGGCGGTGTCCTTTGACGCGGCTACCCATACCGCTGTGCTTTTGGATGAGAACAAGCATGTGCTGCGACGGGCCATTCTTTGGACTGACCAGCGCAGCAAGGCAGAGGTTCAGGAGCTGAAAGAATCCTGCCTGGATATCATAATGGATCAGGTCATGAATGCCCCAACCACAGTGTGGACTTTGCCCCAGATGATGTGGCTGCGCAAACAGGAACCGGAGGCGTGGGGCAAGATCCGGTATCTGCTATTTGCCAAAGACTATCTGCGTTTTCGCATGACCGGCTCCATGGAAACGGATACCATTGAAGCGGCAGGTTCCATGTTCTACGATGCCAAAAACCAGCGGTGGTCCGATGAACTGTGCGCCTTGGCTGAGATCCGGAAGGAATGGTTGCCGAGGCTATGTGATCCAACGGATCTGGTCGGCACTGTTACCGCAGACTGTGCAAAGGAATTTGGTCTTGCTGAGGGTACAAAAGTCTTTTGCGGTACAACGGATACGGTAATGGAAGTTTTTGCGGCAGGTAATGTGGAACCAGGTCACACCACTGTCAAGCTGGCAACTGCCGGAAGAATCTGTGTGGTGACAGACCGACCCCTGGACAGTAAATTTGTGTTCAACTATCGCCATGTGGTACCGGGACTTTGGTATCCCGGTACTGCTACGGCCAGTTGCGCGGCCAGCTACCGTTGGTATCGGGATGTTATTGGCCGGGAGCCCTTTGCAGATCTGAATGTGCCTGCTGAGAAAATTGCCCCCGGCAGTGACGGCCTGATGTTCCATCCCCACTTAAACGGCGAGCTGACTCCCTATAATGACCCCGACCTAAGGGGTAGCTACACGGGGATCAGTTCCAGCCATACCACCGCGCATTTCACCCGTGCTACACTGGAAGGTGTAGCCCTAAGCCTGAAAGACTGCCTGAACACCCTGCAGGAACTGGGTGTGGATATGAAGCGGGTCCGGATCATCGGCGGCGGCGCCAAGGGCATGCTTTGGCGGCAGATCATGGCGGACGTATTGGGCATCCGGATGGAAAAGGTCAAGGTTGACGACTCATCCTTTGGCACAGCTATGTTAGCATCTGTTGGACTTGGCTGGTTTGACAGTTTTGCAAAAGCTGCTGAAAAGTGCGTCCGGATCGACTCAATTTCTGAGCCGAATCCTGAAAACCAGAAGATCTATGAAGCGTTATTCTGTAAATACAAAAAAATACATGACGCCTTATCACCGATCTACGCGGATTCCGCAGACTGAGAAGCTGTTATGCAAATCGGAAATTCATTGATATTACTCGCTTTTTACTTAAAACTTACAACACAACTCGTACAAAAAAGCCATCCCGGTTTGAACTGCTCCAATTTGTGCTGTCCGCACAAATTGGAGCAGTTCATTATCCGGCGGCATTGAGGCGATTTCTATGAACAAGAGAACGACTGTGCTTTTACCGCAGATGTAAGAGATACTAAACCAAATGGGTGGACTGATCCGTTTGGCACGATTGCGTTGGCATTTATCTGCAGAACCGGTCGCAGAGCGCGCCGAGATTAGCCGGATGACTTTGCGTATGACGAAACTTGGCAAGGTTGATGGCGCATCTGCCGATGACGGCACCGGTACTATGGCATCACCCAGAAAGGAGCAGAGAAGATTGTTGCTGAGATATCCCCAATTGTAAGAGACAATTGGGAGCGATTGGCAAGTGAGTATAGTTTGAGTAGAGGCAGTAGCGGGTGGTTTTTCATTTTAGGTCTACGCCCTAACCAATACCGGCGGCGCTGGGGTGCGCTTTTTGTTGGCCTGCCAGCCGTGCAATGGTTATCGGCGACCCGTAAACGGGTTGCTAATCTTTGCAGGCTCCCCTTGTCAGGGGAGCTGTCGGCGACAGCCGACTGAGGGGTAGTCTTTCGTTTTTCTCTCCCTCCGTCTTTTTGCTTCGCAAAAATCCACCTCAATCTCGCTGCGGCTCGGTCACCTCGCGGCTCTGGCACTCGCCCGAGTGCCATTCACTACCGCTCGGCCGTTGCACTACCTCATCAGAGGGAGGCAAGGCATAGTTTACCCTCTACTCCTTTTTAAGATTGCCCTTTTTCTGTTCATCGCTAAAGCTCTTTTGAACCACGCGACTATCGCGTGGTTTTCGTTACACAAAAAAACACCCTATGGGAAATCCATAGGGTGTTTTTTTGTGCTTAATCGTAAATTACGGTAAGATTATAGCTGTACACCAGTTCATTGTCGCTTGTTAAATGAATGCCCAAACCAACCTTTTCTCCAAAATCAAAAACAATACTATTGTCTGACGCAGATACGATAAACAACTTTTCCAATTCCTCCGGCGGTATTTCATTCAAATTATTATAACGCGTACCGTTAAAATAGGCTCTTGTCATTTCGTGATTTGCAAAGTTTTTGGCTTTTTCAATATCACGCAATATCGCCGCTTTGGCAAAATCCATTGATTTATAAGAAATAGATGCATAATTTTGAAACGACGACAGAACTTCCTGGTTGTCATCAGGGGTATCCTTGGTTTCAGACTCCGTTACCGTTTCTATCCCCCATTGCAAGCGTTGCATTTCCGTATAAGCATAATCTGAATACCCTAAAACATTATATTGTTGATATAAGTGCAGCATATCGTAAGTGCGGAAATACTTGCGGGTGCTGGTACAAATCGTTGAGGTAACGTAGGACTCTAAGTCGGTTTTTAAAGTTTCAAAGGTCCAGGTACAAGGCCGAATCGTCATATCTTCAGCATACTTTATGGTAGGTTGCGCTTGACTTGAACCCACCGGCTCACTTGAACCCGCCGGTTTGCTTGAAACTGCCGGCTTGCTGGACACCGTGGCTTTTTTGGAAGATGTATTTGTGGTGGCAGGCTTACTGGACAATGTGTTTTTGGGGGTTGAGGTAGCAGAACTGCTGGTTGTTACCGTACTGGTTTGCTCATTGGTTGAGGTAACGTTTTGTTGAGAGGTGGTTACCTCAGATGTCATCACATCGCTTGAAACACCGGAAGCAGGTTCTTTATTGCCACACGCAAACAACCAGACCGGCATACACAAAATCAACACGGTTGCCAGAATTTTTTTCATTTTCTCTCCTCCATTACATTAAAAGTGTGTGTACATTCGGCCTAAAGAACAACGCATACTTTTTACGTGGAGTGGATTAGTCTTTTACCTTGTCGGCGATTTCTTTTACGATGCGGGAGAGCAGGTCGGCCTGGGTGAGCGAGCCTTGGTCGCCGTGGCCACGACGGCGAACGCTGACGGTGCCTTCTTCTACCTCTTTGTCGCCCACAACCAGCATATAGGGTACCTTTTGCAGCTGGGCCTCGCGGATTTTGTAGCCAATCTTCTCGCTGCGGTCGTCTACCTCCACGCGAATGCCGGCGGCCTCTAACAAGGCTTTTACTTGGTAGGCGTACTCGTGGTGACGGTCGGCAATGGGCAGAATGCGGGCCTGCTCGGGGCTCATCCACAGCGGCAGAGCGCCGGCGTATTTTTCAATCAACAATGCCAAAGTACGCTCGTAGCAACCCATAGAGGTGCGGTGGATAATGTAGGGTAATTTTTTCTGACCGTCGGCATCAATATAATACATACCGAATTTTTCAGCCAGCAGCATATCAATTTGAATGGTAATGAGCGTATCCTCTTTGCCAAATACGTTTTTAATTTGAATATCCAGTTTGGGACCGTAGAAGGCGGCTTCGTCAATGCCGATCTCATAGTCGATGTTCAAATCGTCTAAGATCTTCTTCATCGTGCCCTGGGCTTCATCCCACTGTTCGGGCGTACCCTCGTATTTGGCGGTGTTGTTGGGATCCCACTGAGAGAACCGGAAGGAGCAATCCTCTTTTAACCCTAACGTTTCCAAACAATAATTCGCCAACTCAAAGCAGCCGCGGAACTCTTCCTCCAGCTGGTCGGGGCGTAAAATTAGGTGCCCCTCAGAGATGGTGAACTGCCGCACGCGAATCAAGCCGTGCATCTCGCCCGAATCCTCGTTACGGAACAGCGTAGAGGTTTCGCCCAGGCGCATAGGCAGGTCGCGGTAGGAACGGGCGCGGTTTAAAAATACCTGATATTGGAAGGGGCAGGTCATCGGGCGCATGGCAAAGCACTCTTTGGTTTCGTCCTCGGGGTCGCCCAGTACGAACATACCG